>BNTW01000025.1 GCA_025996895.1 Bacteroidia bacterium
CATTATATTCGTAGGTATTAAATGTACCGTTGTAAAGGCGGAAATAATTGTTAATCGCCGCACTGTTTGCCAGATAAAAATTATTGAATTTAAACGAAGACATAAACGGATTTCCCAGCATGATTTCCTTGCCGGTCGGGACAGTGATTTTGAATGCCTCTTTGCCGATGAATGTTCCGCTCGGTATTTGCTCAATCTTGCCGTCGAAGATAAAGCGATAGGCTTCGTTCTCGCGTTGGATGCTTCCCTGCGGGTGGTCGGTCAGCGGAACATCCGGCACATAATACCAATATTCCTTGAAAAAACTTGTTTTGCTTCCGGTGTCGTATTTATGCACGCGGTGCGGGTGAATATGACTTGCGCTGTTGTCAAAATCACTTTCGTCATACGGCCCTTCAAAGTAGGGAATAGTGATAATGCCTTTCAAGGTGTCTAACCCTGCTTGGTAACCGCCTGACCAGTCTTCACCGTTATAGCCCGGATTGTCGTCGGCAACGAGCAGGGCGATGGCAAAACCGAGGTCTTCGTTCAATTCAGCTTCGTTGTTGGGCAAGATAGTATCATCCGGCCAGTCAAAATCGCCGGTAAATGTACCGGTTTGTGCATCGGAACGGACAAAGCGTTTCTGCCATGTGTGTGGTTTGCCGCCCAATGAGAAGTCGCCGGTAACAATTTTGTTGAGAGGTGCAGAAAGGGCGTACCATTGATCCCTGTTCATGAAAGAGGGAGTAGCCGTCGCTTGTCCCGGATATTCTGTTGGATTTCCGCTTGTATTGAAATACCCGAAATTATACTGTATCCATGCTTTGGTATAAGTCAACCGGTCGGTTTGGGCCACTTCGCCGCCAAACTCAAAATGGATGTGGTCGCAGGAAGCATCGCGGTAAATGGTTCTTGTCGTGTTGTCTTCACTCAGATTGGCATAATAATCCAAGCCGTCGGGAATTAATACATGTGTACAGGGGCGGGGGATTTTTGATTCGGGATTAGCCGGTGTTAAGTCATTCGGGTCGCTCCAGTTGTGATAATCATGCCAGTCATTATTATTTCCTGCGCCTGTCCAAATCAGGCTGTCGGGTGCAAGCCAAGCATTTACGCGGTAATAACCGGCTATACCACCATGTGTATTGTCGTTTTCATTTACCCAAGTAGTACCGTCATAGATACGGACATAATAGCTTTGTACAGGGCTGTTGTCTTTGGTTATTGGCAGGTAATCGCCGATAGTGATTTCAGCCAATGTCTGATCATACCAGATATACGTATAGGTCGAATTTTGCGGATAAAAATTTAAGCGTTCATCCGTTCCTTCGCAGAGTACTTGACTGGGCGCACCATAATTACCACTTGGGAAAAAATTATTCCAATACACACATTCTTCCTGTTCTGCAGTCATCGGGAACAGATTATCCAATTCGTTTAATCGGAGTTGGAGTGCATCGTGGGGGGCAATATCGCCCAGACTTGAAATGATATTGGGAATGACAAAGGTAAACTTGCGCGTATCGCCGTCGGGAATGCTGTCGTTAAATGCCTCATCATCTGCCAGTGCATATTCCGTATATTTCCGGACGTAGGCAGGAATAGTGGCATCCCAGAGGTAGGCAGAGATAACTAAGGGTTGCAGTGCATTGATTGGAAAGACTGCATCGCCCTGATTTTCTACCCAGACGGTTACTTGCAAATCAGTTGCATTGATGGGGACATAATGAACGCCGGTCTGTGGCCCTGTTGTTCCGCTTTCAAAATCACCTTCTGTTTTGTCGAAGGCCAAATCAGGCCCCAAGCGAAGCATTTTGCCTTCATCGTTTAGCAAAGTGGCTTGCTGAAGGAAATTATTAAAGGGCTGGTGCTTATTTCCATTGTTGTCAATGAAGACAGTTGCAGGATTGAGCGGGTGGGCAGGTACTGTCAAATCTTCATTAATATAGACAGGGTTGAAAGCATATTGATTCCAAACGGTGCGGGTGGGTGCCCAGGGAAAATTAATAGGGTCGAAAGATTTGAAAATGTCTAATGGGCCTACACGAGGATTCTCGGAAGTTCCTGACCCTATAATTATTTCTACTTGACCATCGTTATCTATATCTGCTATTGTTGCATATTCATAAGCAGTTCCCGAAATACTTTCAAATTTAGCCATTGAAGCGGCTTCGATATTTATCAACCCTGAAACAATCATATTAGCATTGCCGTTATTGTAATCGACTCCACTTCCGTTCATAATACGCAAATATTTTTCGTCTCGATAAACAATTTCTGCTCTCCCGTCCTGATTGAAATCAAACAAAGTAAGACCGGTGCATCCGGAAGTATCCTCATGTTTCATCTTCCAAAAGGTAGTTAAGCCACTTCCGGTGTACTTCAAAGCATAAAGAAAACAATAATCTAAACTTCTATCCGGATAGTTTGAAACACAGAATAATATTTCCGGTTTGCTGTCCCCATCTATATCACCAATAAACGGAATACCCATTGAACCAGCATTCGGAATAAGCATAGAGCCTAATACTTGAGCTTTTGCTGGACTCCAAACATAAATCAAACGGGTCGTAGATGATGAAGTGTTATGTCTTTCTACTACAACTTCTAATTGACCATCCCCGTCTATATCTACTACTTGCGTTACTCCATCAGCAGGAAAATTATTAGGAGGAGTTACTGTCATACTCGGAATTAAAGACATTGAATTTAGAGCCGGATTTGTTCTGCTGACAATATTTACGTTATATACTTGATTACCGGCAACTAATTCCAAATGTTCATTACCGGTAATATTAGCTGCCATAGAAGAGTACAGAGCTGTTATTTCTACTGTTATATTTGTATCCTGTCCGCTATTGCCTGTCCCATTGCATAACAATAAACCGGTAGAAGCGTCAAAAATTTTATTTCCGATATAGACTTCCGGATAACCGTCATTATTAAAATCAGCGAAAGAAACTGTTGCGCCAGATCTGAAATTACCCGAATCTCTAAATTTTCCCGATGTAGTTGTTAAAGTATTAGAAGTCCATACTCGTGTGCCGTTTATATTATAAGCTCTTATATATGCATCGCCTTCGGCTACTACAATCAAAGCAGAATCTCGTTCTATTCCATTACCATCTTCTATTCGGGTTTTTACAATGCCTATAATACCGGGCGAATAAACGAGATATTCAGAGGTTGTATTAAAAACAATCTGCCCATTTGTGCCTGCATCTTTGAGGATAGAAATATCAGTTGCACCACCATTAGCAGAGCTAGGACTACCCATAGTTTTTGCAGTCACGAATTCAGGAATATCGTTGCCGTCCATATCTCCAACAAGTGGTATAGAATAAATATTTACACTTGATAAATCTGGTTGTTTTAAAATTCCCCATGTTATTGGCAACGGTTGAACAGTACAAACATTGTCCATAATATTTCCGGGTTTGTCCGTTACATTAATCAGCACCAAAACCGAATCCGGCGAGGATTTGCTGCTGCAAATGATTTTGTATCGCAAACTGTCTTGTCCGATAAAAGCAGGGTCGGGCGTATAGGCTATCGTATTGTCTGCATTGATTGTAACGGTTGCATTTCCGGCTGTTGTTAAAGCCGTTTGCAATGTTCCGCTATTATCAAATAGTTGAATGACAATATTGGTTTTAGTACAGGCACCTAATTCGTCATTGCGCAAAATATCCAGATCCACCGCCGTTGTTGTTCCGGGAAGGATGAAGGCATTGTCGGGCACGGCTTTTAGGGGGAGTTGGGCGTACGTATTTCCGCAGAAAAGCAGGAAAAACAGGAATAGTTTACCCCCCAACCCCCTGAAGGGGGCTTTGAGAGTCTGCGAATTTTCAACATTATGCGTCAGCCAAAGTCTCCCCTTCAGGGGAGATTTAGAGTGGTATATCATTGTTTTCATCTTGAATAATTGTTTTTTAGTGATTAAAATGGATAAATACAACATCGAAATTATCAGCAAAAACCAAACTCCGTTTCCCAGCGGAATGGATGAAATGGCCAAGTGGTTGCGATGCCCGTCGTCGGTGGAAAGACCGGTGCCCAGATAAGAGCTGCCGAAGACATTGGTCAGGAAATCGCCGGAAGGATTGAATGACGAAAATTCCCCAAACGAAAATAGATTGTCGCGATAAAACAGATCGGATTGCAACAAAAAATCGTTATCGGATTGTAGAGACGCGGCATGCCACGTCTCTACATTGTCCCACGTGGTGCTTGCCTCAAACGGCAGGCGTTGTTCCATTTCCCATTGGGCAAAGGCACCAGAGGGAAGCAATAAAAACAAGATTAGATAAATAAATGTTCGCATACTTTTTTTGAGTTATGAGTTATGAGTTGAGAATGACCCCTCCCCAGCCCTCCCCTGAAGGGGAGGGAGTGGCAGCGCACAATTTTGCAAGGGCTTTTTCTCCCCCTTTAGGGGGCTGGGGGGTGAAAACGCCTTCGGGATTGTTGCGTATTAAAAATAAATTTTGTATATTACGCGCGTGAGAGAAAAAACGCGTTACAAGGGTGTATAGCGTGTTAATTTTTATTAAACCGCCAGATGAGTAATGTGTGTGTGTATCATATTATTTTGCATTTTTTAAAATAATTTGATATGTTTTACAACATAAATCACACTTTTTTTTAAGAATTGTTCGCATCACAAATTATTACGAGACTGAATTACAGCAAAGAGCGTGCCAAAATTTTGAGGTATTGGAAATAAGAAAAATTTACTACATTTGTATTTTGGTGGTTACGAAAAAATAAAGGTATGCAGCATATTTCTACCCTTCAATCGGTCTTATATGGCGTCTATCTGTTGTTGGTGATAGGCACGATTTTGATTGTGCTCACCGAAAACCGCAATCCGATTAAAACGATTGCGTGGCTGATGGTGCTGATTTTTGTTCCTTTTGTCGGGCTGGTCTGTTATTATCTTTTTGGTCAGGATGTCCGCAAACAGCGGTTGGTCAATCGAAAATATTATAATAAAATTAAAAACCTGAGTTTCAACGAAATAGTGAGTGATGAGAATGTGGAGATTCGTCCGGAATATACTAATTTGGTGGCACTCCTGAAAAGCAATAATCACTCACCGGTGCTTCAGGGTAGCCGGGTAGAGGTGATTGCGACCGGCGAACGAATGTTTGAGGCCTTGCTGAACGATATGGAGAACGCGAAAGACCATATCCACATCGAATTTTTTATTTTTAACAACGACGACACCGGCAAGACGGTCAAAGCGATGTTAATGAAAAAGGCATCGGAAGGCGTGAAAGTGCGATTTATTTATGATAATGTGGCGAATTGGAAAGTTCCGCGCCGTTTTTATTACGAAATGACAAAAGCGGGCGTCGAAATTGCCTCGCTGATGGAAACGCGGTTTCCACTGTTGCAAAGCAGTAAAATCAATTACCGCAACCACCGCAAAGTCGTTGTGATTGACGGCAATATCGGCTACATGGGGGGTATGAACGTGGCTGATAATTATATCCTGAATCCGAATTGGCGCGACCGGCATCTGCGTATCGAGGGCATGGGTGCGCATGGCTTGCAGGCAAATTTTTTAATCGATTGGAATGCGGCGAGGAAAACGAAAATAGACCTCAAAAAATATTTTCCGCCTACTCAAATTTATACACGCAATCTGATGCAAATCGTAACAAGCGGCCCCTTTACCGAATATTCCAACTTGTTGCAGGCGACCGTCAGCATTGTTTTGAACGCCCGGAAATATATTTACTTGCAAACGCCCTATTTTCTGCCGACGGATTCGTTGTTTGAGGCGTTGCAAATTGCCTGTCTCAGTGGAGTTGATGTCCGGTTGATGGTTTCGCGGCGTTCCGATTCGGCGTATGTCGACCCGGCTTCGCATTCGTATTATGCCGATTTGCTGAAAGCGGGCATGCGGATTTATGAAAATCAAAACAAGTTTATCCATTCTAAAACGATGGTTGCAGACGATTATCTGTCGGTAATCGGCTCGTGCAATTTGGATTTTAGAAGTCTGGAGACGAATTTTGAAATCAACTGCTACATGTATGACGAGGAAATTGCGGCCGAAAACAAAAAAATCTTTTTTCAGGACTTAAAGAACTGTAAGGAAGTACATTACAACAAATGGATGAAACGCAGCCGGTGGTGGAAATTAATCGAATCGATTATGCGGCTTTTCGCTCCAATAATGTAATTACCCAATCTTCTTGGGTGGCATGAACAGGTTGGTTGGGATTCCAATCTACGGCAGATGAGGGATACATTTTACAAACAAAATTTTATTTTGGATTTTTTTCCGAAATCCAAACATTCAGACTGTCCAGTAGGATAGGGGAGTTCTTTCGCACTGCCCACGCCTGCAACTGCGTGAAACTGATGTCGGTTTGTGTATCAATGTTTGGAAACAGTTTGCTGTTTTGAAGTGCGATTTGCTTATCGACCACCGCATAATCGATGGAACTGCCGCTCACCATGTAAATCAGTTGTTCATCGGTGTATTCCGGAACTTCTTTGATATAAACCGGCTCGGCAATTTCTTCCGAGAGATTTTTCAGACGAAGAATAACCGGCGAATGTTGCGACACATAAACGGTTTTGTGCGCCAATTGAATTTGATTTGCAATGAAATGGGTATCGTTTTCGGCCGGTTTTCGCTGCACCAAAACTTGCTTGTTTTGCGTAATCGGAACGGTAAAATTCACTATTTTCCGGTTTTCGTTCGTAATGGGAATACTCAGCGCAATGATGTCGTAGGTGTTATTCTCCAACTTTTGGATACAAATTTCGAGATTGTTTTCCAGAAAAATATTCACTTTCAAATCCGAACGCTTTTCAATGTATTTGCACCAATCGTATTGCAGTCCGTTAATCGTATCGCCGGAAATGTAATAATCAATTGAATTATAAGAAGTTACAACGTTTAAAACGCCCGATTTATGAATTTCGGTAAAGTCGCGCAGAGCCGGCGGCCGGTGAAACCGGAAATAGGCAAAAAAGAAGGCTATACCGGAAAAGAGCATAATCCCCAAGCTAACGATTAGCGTTCGTTTTTTCATTTGGATGTTGTTTATTGTTAATTGAATAAATCGACCGACAAGCCCAATTTGAGGATAGTCGGATTAACCGGATAATGCTGGATTGAAAAATATTCGGGCGGACTGATGAACGACGCACCGGCATTGTAATATTCGATAAAAAAGCGGGCTTGCTTCAAATGGCAGTTAAGAAATCCGCTGATTAACGGATAATTGCCGACTTTCGTTTGCGCTTGTAATTTGAATTGTTGTGTCGCCGGCTCGTAAGCAGGTGTGTAATAGCTTGTCCAATAATGAACGTTTGCGCCCATCTGGACGGTCAGCACTTTGGTGATTTTGAATTGAACATACAAGCTGGAATAGGCAGCAAAATCGGGCAGAGGAAGAATATGCTCGTCACTCGATTGCTGATAAACCAACTGATTGTCCCAATGCAGCGCACGTAGTTGGAAATTTTGCATCAGCCTCGCCGTCAAAATTTGAATATTATCTTTATGTTGCTTCGGATAACCGAGCGTATCAAAATAAATATAATTCGTAAGATTTTCGACACCGGCTTCTAACTGCGTGTTTGTGTGCGGAATATCAATTGTTCCGCCGATGTAATATTTTCTTGTTTTATTGAACTGATTGTCCCACCAAAAATAATTGCTACGGTAATGTTGCTCGTAATAAGCAGGCTCTAAATTTTTGAAATAGGCCTTTGCCGTGACGGAAGCTGTGTCGCCCCAAAACGGTAGTCGCGTTTCGATGTTTCCCGACAACTGAAAATCGCCCAGATTATAACCCAACACGCCGAAACTTCCCTGTGCAGAGTAGCGCAGGTATTTTCCTTTTTGCTTTGCTAATTCCCCGCCGATGTAGGTAGATTTAGTGTTTTCTTCGGTGTTGATGGAAGTCGTATCCATAAGGGTGAAACTGTTGAATTGTTGCGTGATAAAAGCCGTCAAGTCGAATTTCGCCCACTCGCTGAAGCCTTCGCGCATGGATAAGGCTGCCGTGAATTTCGTAGATTGGTAGGAAGTAGAGTCATTCATTCCCCCCGGTTTATTTTTCAACAGTTTTATTTGTTCTTCGTAATACGAAGCGACTACGGCAGAGTCGGTGGTATAAAATTTCTTGGATTTGTCTTTATAGTCTATCGTAAAAATGAGGCTCGAAACCGGCACAAATACACTGTCTTTTTCAAAGCCCAAATTATAACGGTAATTCAGATAAAATTGTTTGCCTTTGAGGTGATTCCACGTATTACTCAAAAGAGTGGGAATTTCCTGTGTACGGGAAACGCTCCTGTCCATGTAGTCGGGATGCGAAATCCAATTATCATTTTCAATTCCGCCGTTTTCAGCATTCGTATAATCGGTCGGATTGATAAATAAATGTGCTTGGTGGCGGCCGGAAAGGTAATTGCTGAAGAAAACCCAATCCATGTGCTTGGCCGACTGCGAGTTATAATATCCGCGTGCATACAAATAATCGACATCAAAGCCGAAATTTAATTTCTTTCCGAAATTGACCGCCAACAATCCCTGCAACCGTTCCTCTTTGATTGCCCGGCTACCGGCCGTTTGATAGGAAACATTGGAATATGGAATTTTCGTGTTCATAAACTTGAATTTCGCCGGCGATCGCATGTAAGCATAGAAAGGATCGGTAAATAGAAACTCCGAGCGGTCTTCGCGTTCCGCAAAAATGCGGGATTCCATCGGCAAGCCCAGATTTCCCAAATAAGCAACCGAAAGTCCCAAGCCCTCCACATTCGTGCGGTTGAAATAATCGGTCAGAAAAGTATCGGGAAACGCGGGAATAATCTCGCCGGTGCGTTCGGTGATATGCCAATAATTGGTTTTCAGGGGGGTGTCAATACTCGTCGAGTGTAAATGTTCAACATGCAACGAGTCTTGCCCGAAAAGATGGAGGGACAGAAAATAGAAAAAAAGCGATATTGAAAATACGGCTTTCACTGTTCTTTGATTATTTCCATGCCCCTTAAAATGGCTTTTTCGTTCATTGGCAACAGTTTGTGGTTACGTTCGGGCAGTGTTTTTTTCAGTCCCGCCATCACGCTTTCCAACTTCACCATGGGCGTTATTTTGAGCATGCCGCCCAGCACAATCATATTAAAGGCTTTGGGCATACCTTCAGTGGCGGCGGTGTTCATGGCGTCGATTTCAAACAGGCGAATGTCTTTGCGTGTCGGCTTTTCCGTAATGCCATAACTGTCGTAAATCAGGATACCGCCCGGTTTCACCGAATGTTCAAATTTTTTCAATGACGGCTGATTTAAAATAATCGCGATGTCGTATTCGTTCAACACCGGCGAAGAAATTCGTTCGTCGCTGAGAATAACGGTCACATTGGCCGTTCCGCCCCGCTGTTCGGGGCCATAAGATGGAAACCAGGCCACTTCTTTATCTTCCATTAATCCCGAATAGGCGAGTATCTTGCCCATCGAAAGGACGCCTTGTCCTCCAAATCCTGCTATAATTATTTCGTGCTGCATACTTTTTAAATTACGAATTACAAATTACGAATTATGGCTTTTCTTTTAAAATGCCCAGCGGATACATTGGGAGCATATTTTCGACCATCCAGTTGTTGGCTTCTGCCGGTGTCATTTTCCAGCCCGAAGCGCAGGTCGAAACAAATTCGACCACAGAAGTACCTTTTCCTGCCATCGCATTCTCAAACGCTTTCCGAAGCATTTTCTTGGCTTTTTTGATGGCCGGCGCGGTATGAACGGTTTCGCGTGTAATCAGGCAAGTGCCTTCCAACTGTGCGAGCAAATCGGATATTTTCAACGGATAACCGTTTAACGCAACGTTTCGTCCATAGGGACAAGTGGCCGTTTTCATTTCGAGTAGCGTGGTCGGAGCCATTTGTCCGCCGGTCATGCCATAGATAGCGTTATTAATAAAAATAATCACAATATTTTCACCCCGGTTGCAAGCATGAATTGTTTCCGCTGTTCCGATTGCTGCCAAATCGCCGTCGCCTTGATAGGTGAAGACCATTTTGTCGGGATTCAATCGTTTCACTGCCGAAGCAATGGCCGGTGCGCGTCCGTGAGCCGCTTCAATCCAATCGATGTCGAGATAGTTGTAGGCGAAAACGGCGCAACCGACAGGAGCAACACCGATGGTTTTTTCAGCGAGACCCATTTCGTCGATAACTTCTGCCACCAATTTATGCACGACGCCATGACTACACCCCGGACAATAGTGCATGGGGTTGTCGTTCATCAAACGCGGTTTTTGATAAACCAGATTTTCGGGACTTATTATTTCTTGCGTATTCATAATTTATACAATGACATTAATGCGTTCAACACTTCCTGAGGCGTGGGGACGATACCGCCTAAACGGCCGTAGTGTTCCACCGGAACACGGCATTCGACAGCTAATTTCACATCTTCCACCATTTGGCCGGCGTTCAGTTCCACCGTTAAAATCCCTTTCACTTTCTCTTTGTAGGTGTTCAATTCCTTTTTGGGGAAAGGCCAAAGCGTAATCGGACGGAAAAGTCCGACCTTAATGCCTTCTTTCCGGGCGAGTTCCACCACTTTTTGGCTGATACGCGCCGCCGAGCCGAAAGCGACTATCAAGTATTCGGCATCGTCGCACATCAATTCTTCGTACAGCACTTCGTTTTCTTCAATGGCTTTGTATTTTGTCTGAAAACGCAGGTTGTTTTGTTCCATAATCGACGAATCCAATTCGAGTGAAGTGATAATATTGGGTTTGCGCGAAGCCGGTTTGCCCAGCGTTGCCCAAGATTGTTCCTTGCGGATTTGTTCTTCGGTCCGGCGTGGGCGTTGTTCGGGCAAAACCACTTTTTCCATCATTTGACCAATCACGCCGTCGGCCAAAATCATGGCCGGATTGTTGTATTTAAAAGATAAATCAAAACCCAATGCTACGTGGTCTGCCATTTCCTGAACAGAAGCAGGGGCTAACGTAATCAGCCGGTAATCGCCGTGTCCGCCTCCTTTCACCGTTTGGAAATAATCGGCTTGGCTCGGCTGGATTGTCCCCAAACCGGGACCTCCCCGCATGATATTCACAATCAGACCGGGCAATTCCGCGCCCGCCATATACGAAATTCCTTCTTGTTTCAGGCTGATACCCGGACTGGAAGAGGAAGTCATCACCCGCTTTCCGCAGGCAGCCCCACCATACACCATATTAATCGCGGCTACTTCACTTTCGGCCTGAAGCACGACCATACCGGTTGTTTCCCAGGGTTTTTCGTCCATCAGGGTTTCCATGATTTCCGATTGCGGAGTAATCGGATAGCCGAAATAACCGTCCGCGCCGTAGCGTATCGCCGCATGAGCAATCGCTTCGTTTCCTTTCATTAATTTTATTTCTTCAGCCATTGACTTTTGTTTTATAAACCGTAATACAACCATCGGGGCAGACGTATGCACAATTGGCACAACCGATACAGTCGTCCGGTTTGGCCATTTGCGCATAGTTATAGCCTTTGCTATTGACTTCCCTTCCTAAAATGAGTACATCCACCGGACAGGCCACCACGCAAAGTTCGCAGCCTTTGCACCGGTGGGTATCCACAACAACAGTTCCTTTTATTTTTGCCATAACGTGTTAATATATAGTCTTTTATGCTTCCGGATATTTTTCCTGCAATAGATCTAATTGTTTTTTTAAATCGCCTTCGGGGTCGTCGGTTTCCCGAATACCTTCTTTCAGCACTAAAATCGCTTTCTTTTGCTCGCCTAAGTTAAGAAAAAAAGAGCTTTTATACAAATATAATGCATCCATTTCGGGAACAACCCGCAGAGCGTCGTCCACATAACGGATGGCTTCTTCCCAATGTTCCATTTGCGAGGAAAGGTTGGCCGCCATGATATTGACAACATAATTTTCGGGATAATCCAACAAATAGTCGTTCGCTTTTTCCAGTGCCTTGATCGGATTGTTGTTTTTTTCGTAAGCATTAATCAAATTCAAGTGGTTAATGCCTTTTTCAAAACCTAATGATTCGGCAAATTCGTAGGCTTCGATGGCCTTTTCGTTTTCATCTACTTCCGAATAAAAAATGCCTAAATTGTGCCACGAAGTTGCGTCTAACGGGGCTAATGTTTCAATTTTATGCGCCATCGCCATTGCCTCTTCTTTGAGTTCCATGCTTTTGTATCCGTGCAGTTTCAGCCAATATAAATCGGGTTGCTCGCCCAAACGGACAATCGCTTCACTGATTACATCTACCGAAGCATCAAACAAATCGACTTCAATCAACGCTTCGCTCATGGCTTGGTAAATAATAGTAAGCGATTCCTTATCGTTTTCATATTTCTTTATCGCTTTTTTGAAAAAGAGAAAAGCGTCTTCTTCCATGCCCAGATGAAGCAAAGCCGTCAATTTATGTCCGTCTGCCCATACTTCCGACAAACTTTCGTATCGCCCGGCAAGCACTAAAAGGTCGTTCCATAACTCAAACTCGTTGAGCATCAATAGAATATCATAAATCAAATCTTCGTCCGAAGGATGCAGTCGCAACGCATAATTAATTGTCTGCTTCGCTTTTTCATTTTCGTTGTAATCGAGGTAAATTTCGATAATTTCGGAAAATTCCTCTGTCTCAAAAAAGCGGGGAGTGCGATTTTGAGTAATCGCTTCGTCCCATTCATAAAAAAAATCAGGCAATGGCTCTTGCGAAGAGTCAAACGAATTAGGCTCGTAAGATATGTAACTCAAAAAACTCATAATTTTTTAGAATCTTTTAAAGGTACTGTCCGGTTGAAAACCAAATGTCCTTCGGTGGTGTCCGGATCGACGTTGAAATAGCCCAAGCGTTGGAACTGAAAATGTTCCAAGGGACGAGCGTGTTCCAATTCTTTTTCTACGCGTGCATTTGTCTTGATAATCAGAGAATTAGCATTAAGCAATTCGCGAAAATCCACCTCTTTTTCTTCACCCGGATTTTCGACCGTAAATAATTTATCGTAAATACGCACTTCCGCCGGCAGACTGTATGGAACGGAAACCCAATGCAAGGTTCCTTTCACTTTGCGGTTGGCTTCGGGCATTCCGCTCTTGGTGGCCGGATCATATTCGGCATAAATTTCTTCTATGTTTCCGTCTGTATCTTTCTTCACGCCGCTACATTTCACGATATACGCATTTTTCAAACGTACTTCCTGTCCGGGCGTCATGCGGAAAAATTTCTTGGGAGCGTCTTCCATAAAGTCCTCACGCTCAATATATAGCTCGCGTGTAAAAGCGATTTCGTGACTGCCCATGCTTTCGTCTTCGGGATTATTTACCGCTTCCATCCGTTCCACTTTATCTTCCGGATAATTGGTGATAATCAGTTTGACCGGGTCAATCACCACCGATACCCGTTTCGCCGTTGCATTCAAATCTTCGCGGACGGCGTGTTCCAAGAGAGCGACATCAATCAACGCCTCAAATTTGGTGTAGCCGATTTTATCTACAAAATGGCGTATTGATTGCGGGGTGTAGCCTCTTCGGCGCAATCCGGTAAGTGTCGGCATGCGCGGGTCGTCCCAGCCTTTCACCAATCCTTCCTGCACGAGTTGAAGCAGTTTGCGTTTGCTCATCATCGTATAAGTCAAATTTAAGCGGTTAAACTCGAATTGGTGCGTGCGATAATCGCCGTCTTCCGGGTGCAAGGCTTTCAGTTCGTCAATAAAATAATCGTATAACGGACGATGGACTTCAAATTCCAGCGTACAAATCGAATGCGTAACTCCTTCAAAATAATCGCTTTGTCCGTGTGCAAAGTCATACATCGGATAGGCTTTCCAAGTGGTACCCGTCCGGTGGTGTGGGTGATTAATAACGCGGTAAATAATCGGGTCGCGGAAGTGCATGTTCGGCGAAGCCATATCAATTTTGGCACGCAACACCATAGCACCTTCGGGAATTTCGCCTTTGTTCATTTTTTCAAACAAGGTCAAACTTTCCTCTATCGGGCGGTCGCGGTAAGGCGAATTTGTTCCGGCTTGTGTCGGCGTGCCTTTCTGCTTGGCGATTTCTTCGGCCGATTGTTCGTCGATGTAGGCTTTTCCCGCCTTAATCAACTGAACGGCAAACTCCCGGAGTTGCGGAAAATAATCGGAAGCATAATACACATTTCCCCATTGGAAACCGAGCCACTGAATATCTTCCATGATCGAATCCACGTATTCCACTTCCTCGCGCGAAGGATTGGTGTCGTCGAAGCGCAGGTTGCAGACACCGCCGTAGCGTTGCGCAATGCCGAAATCCATGCAAATCGCCTTTGCGTGACCGATATGCAGGTATCCGTTCGGCTCAGGCGGGAAACGGGTTTGTATCCGTCCGTCGTTTTTGCCTTCGGCTAAATCCTTCTCTACAATAGTTTCAATGAAATTCAAGTTCTTTTTTTCTTCTGTAACTTTATTGTTTTCTTCCGTCATTTTGTTCATACATTTTTTCGCCGACAAAATTACATATTTTTTCGGAAATAATTACTACTTTTGCGCCGAATTGAAAAGGTCTGCGGACAACACACTACTCATTAGTTTTATACACGCGCTCACCGGAAACGGTAAAACAAATTTCATTACAAATAAAAAGGACTCTCTGAAGACAGAGAAAAGAAATCTGATGCGATAGCGAATGCAAAAAAGATTTACCCGGACGGCGGAACGCGAACCCCAAATGTCTGATCCGGTTTTGTCGGCACTGCCGGCTTATGGAACTTCGATGGAATCGTTGAATAAAGCGTCGTATGCGAATTTTCGGAATTATTTGAGAAGAATGGTTCCGGAACTTCCTTACAATCAGTTGAATGACGACACTTTCAATCAAAAATTACAAATTGTCCGTGCCGGCTGTTTGACCTACGGCGGATTGCTGTTTTTGGGCGACAACGATGTGATACGCGATTATTTTCCCGATTTCCGGGTGGATTTCCTGGAAATTCCGGGATTTTCGTATGCCGATGCCAAGCCCCGTATCCGCATTCCCGAACAGGAGAATTTGTGGGAATATTACTATGTGCTTTTCCAACGTTTGCAAACGTATGCCGAACATTTTTTCGGCAAGGGTAAGCGGGCGATCGAAGGCACGGAAAAACCTCACATCGATGCTTTGCGCGAGGGGTTGATTAATATGCTGATACATTCCGATTACGGCAGTCCGCTAAAATCGCGTATCCGTGTGTTCGTCAATCGTATCGAATTTGAAAATCCGGGTGTGTTTCCCCGCCCTGTGGCCGAATTAATGAAAGAAAACGTATCCATTCCGCGCAATCCCGTGTTGGCGAAATTGTTCCGCTGTGCCGATTTGTGCGAAAATGTCGGTTACGGTTTCGATAAAATGCTGTTGTGGAAAAAGGCAACCAACCAGGACGTCTTTTTTGAAAACGCCGGCGACACAGTCAAAGTAACTTTCATGTTGTAAAAAAATTCCGGACTTATTTCTTATACCCAACCGTTTGCGTCAAGACCGGTTCTTCCGTTTCGCTTAACTGCAAAGCCTCTTTGACTTCCGCTTTGTCGAACCAACCGCGTACTACCGTTCCCAAATCGGCCGAAGCACAATATAAATAGACATTTTGCGAAATGAAACCAACATCGCTGGCCGGCGCACCGCCCTTGGTCAAATCGGCTACATAAACCAAATTCAACGGAGCAACGGCTACAAAATCCTGTCCGCCTGTTTTGGCACGAAAATCACCTTTCACCTTTTGAATTAAGGTGTTAGCTGCTGCATCATACGCATAAACACCCGATTTAGTAACGGCATATATCGTAAATTCCTGCTTGTTGTTGGCGGAAGGTGCTGTCCGCATTTCTTCGCGGTTGAAGCCGTAAGCTGCCCACAACAAATCGGACAACGTCTGCTCGTCCAAGTCCTTATCCGAAAATTCGCGTGTCGTCCGGCGGTCGTTTATCGCTTCCATCAACGGTTTTCCACCGGTTTTGTTTGGCGTAGGCAACACAATATCTTGCGCGGTACAGGAAACACTCATCACACACAGTAAAGAAAAAACAGATAACTTGTTCATACTATAATTTTTATTATTATTTTTGTGCAAAGATAAGAAAATTTTATGAGCCATCGAAAAAAAAACAGGCAATTGAGTGAAATACCGGTTTACACCGGACAATTTAACACTCCCAGCCGCATACAGTTGATTAATTATTCGGCTACTCATTATTCGGAGAAAGCGATAAACAGCCTTTCGGAAATTCAGTCGGAAATTCAAAACAAAGAGGCGATTAGCTGGGTGAGGGTGTTTGGAATGACCGATTCCAATCTGATTATCGATTTGGTGAAAAGCGTGGGTTTGCATGTGTTAGATGCCAAAGATATTTTGACTACCCAGCATATTATTTCGCTCGAAGAGTATGATACGAATATTTTTATTGTACTTCCTATAACGTATAGCGAAGGAAACAAGAAAAAATCGGAACAGCTGGCGTTGATTTTGGGCGAAAATTATCTGATTAGCATTCAAGAAAGCGATTATCCCTTGTTCGACGATATTTTTTCGGCGATTAAAAACGATATTTACCTGAAATTCAACAACCGGAAATCCGATTTTCTGATGGCTTCTATACTGAATGAAGTGATTGCCAATTATGCAGACGAAGTGATAAAATTGGAGGACGAATTGGAAGATATTGAAGACCAGTTGCTGGACATCAAGCACATTCACACCGATTTGATGATACGGATTCAGGAAAACCGGCGGGAAATGATTCGGCTCCGGAAGTTGCTTTTTCCATTTAAAGAACACTTGGTCAAGCTGTTGCGTGTTGATCCGGGATTGATTTGCCAGCGGGAAGTCGCTTTTTTCAAGGATATTTACGACCAATTACTCTATGTATTGCAAAACCTTGAATCGTGCCGCGAAATCCTGTCGTCTTTGGTCGATTTATACCTTAATAATAATGATGTGAAGATGAATGTAGTTATGAAACAACTCACATTGGTTGCCACGATTTTCATTCCCCTGACTTTCTTGGTTGGTGTATGGGGCATGAATTTCAAATTTATGCCCGAATTGGATTGGCGGTACGGCTATTTGTTTGCGTGGATATTGATGTTGGGTATCGGCGTTTTCGTCGGGTGGTATTTAAAAAAGAAAAATTGGATGTAGAAAAATATTTTATTACATTTGTCGCATAAAAAAGTTCGATGTTTAAACGGTGGATTTCCATATTGTTAATTTTTACGGTCAATGTGCTGTTTTTGACACACACCGTTATTCCGCACCACCATCATGCAGGCGTTCCACATTTTACGTTGTTTGCTGACGGACATCACGACCGGCACGACGGTTGCTGTCATCACGACGGTGAAGCTACTTGCTTGTTAGACAAGCCGATAGATGTGATTAACGAAACTCACATCCATTCACCGTTGTTTTTGCAAGCCGTTTTATTTACTTTCACTTATAATATTACTGTGCCGGATACGGACGAAACCTTTCGGAAAATTCCTTACTTAATCAGTTATACGCAAGATTTTGTCGGCCAAAATTGCGGCTTGCGCGCACCACCTACCTTTTAATAATTACGAAACAACGTTCAGCGTTAGCTAATTACGAATCTTTAAATAATTCGTATCTATTTCTATTTTTTATAATTATTAAATAATAAAATCAAATGAAACATATCATTTTTTTAATCGCATTATGCGGTTTACTATTTGTTTCGTGCCGGCATACGCACGACCACGACCACGAAGCGGAAGAAGCTGTTCACTCCGGTGCGATTACTTTTCACGATGAACAACAGGCAAAAATTGATTTTGCTGTGGAAATGCCTGTCATTCAGCCTTTTGGACAAGTGATTAAAACTACAGGCCAAATCGAAACCGCCCAAGCCGACGAGGTACTTCTTTCGGCAAAAACGTCGGGAATGGTGGTTTTCAACACCAATACGACCGAAGGCCAAGCGGCGAAAGCCGGACAGGTTTTATTTACGGTTTCCAATGCGGGGACAGCCGAAAACAATATAAAAGTGCAGTTTGCGGAAGCGCAGGCCCATTTTCAAAAGGCGGAAGCGGACTATCGGCGGGCGCAGGAATTGGCCAAAGACAAAATCGTTTCCGAAAAGGAATTGTTGGAAACACAAAATGCTTACGAAACCGCCCAAGCAGTGTATGACAATTTGCGGAAGAATTTTTCCGCTTCCGGTCAATCGGTGACTTCGCCGGTTTCGGGTTATGTCAAGCAGTTGTTCGTTTCCAACGGGCAATATGTGGAAGCCGGCCGGCCGCTGATTTCCGTTTCACAAAACAAAACGCTTTTGTTGAAAGCCGATGTTCCGGTGAAATACGCCGCACAACTGCCTGGAATTGCTTCGGCGAATATCAAAAGTATGCATAATCCGGTCGTTTATTCGTTGGCGGAGTTGAATGGAAAAGTATTGTCGTACGGTAAATCGTTGGAAGCCGGAAAATCCATGCTTCCGGTGGTTTTCCAAATCGACAACCGGGGCAGTTTTGTTCCGGGCAGTTTTGTTGAGGTCTATATACAAACGCAATCGAGCGAACCGGGATTGACCCTTCCGTCTTCTGCTATTATGGAAGAGCAGGACAATTATTTTGTTTTTGTGCAACTCACACCCGAAACGTTTGAGAAGCGGGAAGTTAGTATCGGTGCAACCGACGGCCTTCGCACCGAAATCCGTTTGGGTTTGGACGAGAACGAGCGAGTAGTTACGCGAGGCGCAATGTCGGTTAAATTGGCACAATCGGCGGGCGCATTAGATCCGCACGCGGGACACGTTCATTAAACTAATAACTAAAAGTTAAGAATTAAAATGATAGATAAGATAATTAAATTTTCGTTGGAGAATAAACTTTTTATTCTTTTGGCGGCCGTTTTGCTGATTATTTTCGGTGTATCTACGGCGGAAAAGATGGATATTGATGTTTTTCCCGACCTGACTGCGCCGACCGTTGTGGTGATGACCGATGCGCATGGAATGGCGACGGAAGAAGTGGAACGCTTGGTAACGTTTCCGATTGAAACGGCGGTGAATGGCGCGACCGATGTGCGTCGCGTGCGTTCTTCGTCCATGCAGGGCTATTCGTTTGTCTGGGTGGAATTTGATTGGGGTACGGACATTTCCAAATCCCGCCAGATTGTGAGCGAGAAAATGATGAACTTGATCGACGCAATGCCCGGCGGCGTGCAACCGGTGCTGGCACCACAATCAAGCATCATGGGTGAGATATTATTTATCGGCCTGTCTTACCCCCGGCAGGAGATTGCGGGTCAAGCCCGCAATGACAGTAGTTCTATTAATAGGATGGATTTGCGCACCTTGGCCGAATGGACGATTAAACCGGCCATTTTGGCGACCGGCGGTGTTTCGCAGGTGACGGTCATCGGTGGCGAAAACAAGCAATATCAAGTGTTGGCTAATCCGCAACTGATGACGTATTACGGTATTACGATGGATGAATTGGCTGCTGCCTGTGCAGGAATTTCCGAAAATTCGACCGGAGGCGTCTTGCGTGAATACGGTAACGAATATACTATTCGCGGCATGGCGCGCACGTCCGATTTGGAAGCATTAGGGAATACTTTGGTGAAAGGGGGGCACGGTGCACGGTACACGGTGAGCGATGTGGCCGAAGTCAAAATCGGTGCGGATGTGAAAATGGGAACCGCTTCGCAAAACGGCAAGCCGGCAGTGATTATTTCCGTTTCCAAACAACCGAATGTCAATACTTTAAATGTTACAAAAAACATTGAAAAACGCCTGAACGAATTGCAAAAAACGCTTCCACCCGATGTGAAAATGGATACGAAAATTTTCCGTCAAGCCGATTTTATCGACACGTCGGTCAATAATGTTTCGCGCGCGCTGATGGAAGGCGCGGTGTTTGTGATTATCGTGCTGTTCCTGTTTTTGGGTAGTTTCCGCACGACGCTCATTTCGGTAATTGCCATTCCGTTGTCGCTTCTCGGCTCTCTTTTGGTGCTTCGTGGATTGGGAATGAATATCAACACCATGACGCTGGGCGGAATGTGTATCGCTATCGGCTCGTTGGTCGATGACGCGATTATTGATGTGGAAAATGTGTATAAACGCTTGCGTCAAGCCCGTAATGATAAAAATTATGTAAAAATCATTTTTGAGGCTTCGCGCGAAATTCGAGCGTCGATTATTCACGCTACGCTGATCATTATTACGGCGTTTATTCCGTTGTTTTTCCTTTCGGGAATGGAAGGGCGCATGCTCAAACCGCTGGGAATTGCGTATATCGTTTCGCTCTTTATGTCGATGGTGGTGGCCATGACACTCACGCCGTTGTTGTGCAAACTCTTGTTAGCCAACGACAAGTACCTGGAAAAAAATCAAAAGGAATCCTGGTTGGCCAGCCGTTTGACGCGGATTTATGAACGTTCGTTACATTGGGTTTTAAATCACAAAAAACCGGTATTGATTTCCACTTTGACCGCTTTTGTGCTTTCTGTCGGGTTGTTTTTTACGATGGGATCGGCGTTTTTGCCCGAATTTAATGAAGGTGCCTTGACGATTTCGGCCGTCTGCAAGCCGGGTATTTCGTTGGAGGAAACCGACAAAATGGGCAAGCTCTTGGAAGACGAATTGTTGAGCATTCCGGAAATCAAGACGACGGCACGCCGGACAGGGCGCGGGGAATTGGACGAACATTCGCAGGCGACCAACAGTTTTGAAACCGACGTGAGTTTCATTTTGGATAAACGTTCGCAAGAGGAATTGATGGCTGATGTCCGGACAAAATTGGCCGGACTTCCGGGTGTAGCGACGACTGTCGGGCAACCGTTGGGACACCGGATTGACCATATCCTTTCGGGAACACGCGCCAACATTGCTATTAAAATTTTCGGTACGGATTTAAATCGTTTATTCACGCTGGGCAATCAGGTGAGAAACACGATTGCGGACATTCCGGGTTTGGTCGATGTCAGCGTGGAACAACAGACCACCGTTCCCGAAATTCAAATCCGCGCTAACCGTCTGATGTTGGCGCGTTACGGCATTTCGATTGACGAATTTAATCGTTTTGTCCGGTTGGCTTTCGCCGGCGAAAAACAGGCGGAAATTTTTGAAGGACAGCGCAGTTTCGATTTAATTCTTAAGCTAAATCCCGATTATACAACTACGTTGGAAGGGCTGAAATCGGCCTTAATCGACACAGGAAACGGCGGAAAAGTACCGTTGGAAGAAGTGGCCGAAATCGTTTCCACCGTCGGCCCGAATGCCGTGAGCCGGGAAAATGTGCAACGGAAAATCGTCGTTTCGGTCAATGTCGCCGGTCGTGATTTAGGCTCGGCAGTGAAAGAAATCGAGCGGACGATCGCACAAAAAATCACGCTTCCCGAAAATTACCGCATCGAATACGGCGGACAGTTTGAGAGTGCGCAACGTGCTTCCCGCATTTTACTTTTGACTTCGCTAATGGCCATCGGAATTATCTTTTTATTGTTGTATATGGAATTTAAGAAACTGTCGTTAGCCGGTTTGATTTTGATAAATCTGCCTTTGGCCTTGATTGGCGGGGTGTTGGCCGTCTTTTTCACATCGCACGTGGTGAGTATTCCGTCGATTATCGGTTTTATCACACTGTTTGGCATTGCTACGCGAAACGGAATATTATTAATTACGAATTATGAGCGGTTGTGTCATTGCGGGCTTGACCCGCAATCTCCTGAAGAGGGGATTCCGCGTCAAGCGCGGAATGACAGTACTGAACTAATTATCCGTGGCTCGACCGACCGCTTAAATGCGATACTAATGACCGCACTCACAGCAGGTTTGGCGTTGTTTCCACTGGTCTTGAACGGCAGCAAGCCGGGCAATGAAATCCAAAGTCCGATGGCGGTGGTCATTTTAGGCGGATTGATTACCTCGACACTCTTGAATATTTATATTGTCCCGATTTTGTATAAATGGTTAATCGAAAGAAAATGAAGAAGTTACTCATAATTATAGGTGTATTTTGTGCCGTAAGTTTGTCGGCGCAGGACAAGTGGCTCGAACAAATCGAGCAGAACAATACGGTTTTGGAGGCGTTGCGCCAACAAGCGAATGCGGAAAAAACCGGCCATCGCACCGGCATTTATTTGGAAAATCCCGAAGTCGAATATCATTATTTATGGGGGAAAAATACGGCCGGCAATCGAACGGATTTTGCTGTTAGTCAAGCGTTTGATTTTCCGACGGCGTATCATCACAAAAATAAAATTGCGGAAGTACGCAACCGGCAAGTCGATTTAAAATACCGTATTGAACGGAAAAATATTTTGTTGGAAGCGCAACGAACGGCTCTCCGGTTAATTTATCAAAACGCGTTGGCGCATGTTCTTTCCGCGCGGCTGGAACAGGCGCAACAGTTGGCGGATGCTTACGAACGGAAATTCGACGCAGGCGATGCCGGCATTTTGGATTATAACCGGGTAAAGTTGCAATTAGCATCCGTACAAAAAACGTATAACTTGTGCCGGACGGAACAGGAATATTTGTTGGGCGAGTTGACACGATTGAATGGTGGTGTGGAATTTGATGATTCGGTTATGACTTATTCCCCGGTTTCACTTCCGGCAGATTTTGAAACATTGTACGTCGAATTGAAAGAGAAAAACCTTGTTTTATGTTATGCACAGCAAGAAACGGCGTTGAGCAGGGAAAATGAAAAACTTCGACGTTCCTTAAATCTGCCTAAATTTTCGGCGGGCTACATGAGCGAAAAAGTGGTAACGGAACATTTTCAGGGCGTTACTATCGGTGTTTCCATTCCTTTGTGGGAAAACAAAAATACGTTGAAGCAAATCAAAGCGCAAACGCAGGCTAATCAGGCCGTTGAGGCCGATGCCAACGTGCGTTACCGGAACGAAGCCAGCGGTTTATACAAAAAAGCGGTCAATCTTTCGCAAGTGCTCGAAAGCTATCAAAAAGCAACGCTGGCGGTGAATAGCAACGAATTGCTGAAAAAAGCGTTAGACGGAGGCGAAATTTCCCTGATTGATTTTATTCGAGAAACGGAAATTTATTTGGATGTAACACAAGAAAAATTGGAAACCGAACGCGACTTGCATTTAACACTTGCGGAACTGAAGCAGTGGCTTTTATAAAAATAAATATATAATTCACCGAAAAAAGCAAGATTTAATCTAATCTTGCTTTTTTTTACGAAAAAATAACTATATATTTGCATCTGAATTATATTAAAAAATATTATGATATCCTTTAGATTTGTTAATAAATGTAATAATAGCTGCATAGTTGCAGTAACTGTTTTATCTTTTGTCTTATTTTGTTCTTTTGCTCCTGCTGAAAATGAATACACATTTAAGGCAGATCCTTATTCCGATTCGTTTAGTTCTGAATTTTCATTTTCAGAAATAACATCATTTAAGTATTATGTATCATCCTCTGACATGGATTTTGCCGGCTGGTTGCGGAGAGACCCCTCTTCTTCTGATCCCGACGATCCCAATTATGATCCTGATGCCAGAGGCGTAGGTGAAATTCCGATAGGTGATGTCATGTTTTTGGGGATATTTATTTGGGTTTTAGCTTATTGTGTTTATAGTAGAGGAAATAATATGAAAAAGAAGAAAAAACTTTATCCGTCAATCGTTGTTTTTTGCAGTTTCTGGCTTTTAAGTATGGCCGGTTCCAATTTGCAGGCACAAACAACAACAACGACCTCTGTACAGGTTACTTATGGAAGTTTAACAGGCAATACAGGAACGTTCAATCCAACGATTCCTTCCGGTATAACGAATTTACAAGGTCAGCTTTGGGGTGCCGGTGGTAGCGGCGGCGCCGCAAGAGCTTGCGGATATAATGCAGCAGGAACAGATCCTTATGTGGCTTGTGCTGCTTCGGGTGGTGGTGGCGGAGAATACAATACGTTTAATTTTGGTACCTATGCAGGTAGTTTGACCATTACGGTAGGACAGGGAAATACCGGTCAAGCCGGAGATGGCAATATTGAATGTAGAAATGATAAATATTATGACAACATTGTTAATACTTATGATAGTTATAAATCACACGAGTGTGTTCAAGCAAGTGCCGGTGCTTATTCAAGAGTAGTAGGAAGCAGTACGGTTACTGCAAATGGCGGGCAAGGAGGCTGGTCGTCTGCTATTGATGCTAATGCGGCTCATGGATACGGAAGTGGTGATTTGCCGAGCGGCTCTGATGCGTCTTCAACAGGAGGAGCCGGTGGGACCGGTGGCGGAGGAACTTCAGGCAGCAATGGAGGTGCAGGAGCTGCCTCCCAATCGGGACAAAGTTATAGTTCGACCGGCGGATATGGAGGCAGTTCTCCCAATGGCGGAGCACAGGTGAATATGACGGGCGGATCAACTGAAGGAGCAACGACCGGCAATGGAGGAAATTTTCCCGGCGGGGGTGGTGCCGGAGGCTCGGCGCGTGGTCGTGATGGGGGTTGCGATGTAGGAGATGGAGGATCCGGTGCCAACGGCCAGGTAATCATTACTTTTTCATACAGCAAAGTATTGCCGGTTATTGATGGAAATCCTGTTCGTGAATTAACGCCAGGAGCAACGTTTTATTTGACGGTAAATTCCGCAGCGTCTGCTACACAAGATTATCAATGGTTCAAAGATGGCGTGGAGATATCCGGACAAACCGGTACTGCACTTGAAGTAAGTGCTCCGGGAGAGTATACTGTCCAAACAAAAAATAAGGTAACGGAAACCATTAATTTCACCGGTGCTGTCAGTGTTTCTCTATCCGACAATAATGATGTTTCGTCCGTAATTGGAACAACGCTCACGGTAGGCTCTATCAATGAATGGAGCGAATCCGCTGTTGTAAAAGTGGTTAGTGTTCCCGCTGAAACAGGTATTTCCGTCTGGTCTCCCAATTATGCAGGGCATAGCGGTACGAATGTAACCGATTCAACGAATTGGTTTGACAATCGCAACTGGTATCCGGGTAACGTTCCTACGGAAACCTCACGTGTTTATATTCCCTCTTACGATTTGGTCAATGGCGGCCAGATAATATGTTTTCCTTATTTACCCGCACCCACTCTGACAGATACGGCTAAATGCGAGCGTATTTATATCATGCACGGAGCAGAAATCGGAAATCCGCAATATCTGAAATACAACGGAGCTTTTTTCCAGTATAATCTGGGATTGGACGGGCCTGTTGCACAAACGTTTGCCACAAAAACCGAATTAGACGGTTTTATTACTAATTTCCCCACTGAATATGACCATTTGATGTTGTCGGCCGGAATGTCGCAATTACATGAATTAGAGCGTGGACAATGGCATTTATTGTCGGCTCCCATGCGGAGCGTGCTTTCGGGCGATTATGCTTTTGGAGGCGTACCGCGCACGTTTATCCGGAAATTCGATGCCGACACAACTTTGCAAGGCTCGGCATTCAAAGGGAACTGGACGGATTATTACACTTCTCAGGTTGTGCCGCTGGCCGCTGCCGAAGGTTTTGCCGTATGGATTAACGATTATCAGGATAAAATGTATTATCGCGAAACGGAAACTGGTCTGGACGAAAATGCTATGGGTTTCGGCTTCCCGTCTTCGCGTACGGTCGGCTTATCGCAAATCAACGGTATTCTGGAATTTCCATACAGCGATATAAATCACGTTTTGCAGTTCGACAAACATCAATTGGCTCATCGTACGCATACGTTAGATGGAGTTCAGCGAACAGTCTTTTATTATTATCAAATGGAAAACCTGGCGTTGAGAAACAGTACCGAAGGCCCGATTCAGCGCGGAAATCCGGAATATTTCAATTTTGATGCTGCTAACGGGCAAGCCAACGGAAGCGGTATTGTTCAATACACAATCAATCAGGGAGCGCAATCCTCTATTGCGTTGATTGGTAATCCTTTCCCGACTACCATTGATTTCGATCAATTTATAAATGACAATCCGGGTAAAATCAAAAACGGCTATACCACTTGGACAGGAACTTCCTTTGATTCTTATTTGCAGGTAATCGGAACTGGCTCAACTACCACTTTGACCAAATACATTGCTCCGGGACAGGGCTTTTTGGTTGAATTATTGAGTGCTTCAGCCGCTTTGTCTTTCAATCCGGCCACTTTATCTGTTCGCCGCACGCCTTCGGCGACCTCTGTATTACATTCGATCGAAGTGCCGGCAAGCATTATCACGATTGAAGTAAGTAATAAAGAGGGAAGCCGGCAGACTTTTATTGTGCAGAACGACAACGGACAAACGACGGTTTCAGATTGGGATATGAGTAAAATCATCACTTCTTTCCGTGCGTTTCCCGAAGTCTATACGCTTAAAAATCAAGCGGAAGGACGTCCTTTGGGCGTAGTCAATAATGTTATTCCCAAAAAAGTGGAAATGTTAATTCCGGTGGGAATTGCGACAACGGCTTCCGGCAAACTGCATTTTTCGCTTTCGGGAATGGAAAAGTTCGATGGAAAAGTGATTTTCGTTGATGCGCAGTCAGGCGAAACCGATATTTCAGGCAGCGATTTGTTTGAATACAATACGGATTATACGCCGGCTAAAAACAGCAACAATGAAGTGCTGGCTTGCGAAAACCGCTTTTTTATTCGTGTATCGTCACAAACGGCCGTCAATTCGATAGACAAATCCGATGTAGTCGTAAGGGCTTCGACCGGCGATTGGGGAATCCGGTTTTATTCCAATTATCCGATCCAGTCGCTTGCTTTGTACGATATACAGGGGCGGTTAATTCACGAAAATACGACAGTAAAGGCATTCACTTATGACGTGAATTGTAAGGGAAAATTCTTTGTGGCTAAGGTAGTTACCGATTTCGGTGTAAAACAGTTGAAGATTATACGTTAGTAGGGGGTAACGTGTGCGTTGCCTTATTTGGGAATAGAATACTGCCGGATTTCTTTGCGCAACAGTTTGGATTTTCCGCCGGTGAAGTTGTCTAACAATGCCCAAAACTGGGGGCTGTGATTCATTTGCCGGGTGTGACAAAGTTCGTGCAACAAAACGTATTCGATTAAGTGTGAAGGCAATCGCATCAGATAGAGCGACAAGTTGATAGTGCCTTTGGAAGAGCAAGAGCCCCAGCGGGTTTTGCTTTTTCTGATTTTCACTTCACGGTAGGTAAATCCGTACAATTTTGCTAAACGGTCTAACTCGGCGGGCAAATATTGCTTTGCCTGCTTCCTCAATACATTTTCGTCGATGGACGGAAGCGCGGGTTTTGCTTGCAAAGCCAGCGTCTGTTTCTTTTCTGCAATCGTTTTTCTTTCTTTTTCTAAAAATTGCAGGGCAAAAGGGTAAGTTCCTATGTATGGTATGGTTACGGTAATGGTTTCTGCTTTCACCCGGATAATGTAGCGTTTGGCGCGCCGGTTTTTGCGAAACACGATTTCGCCCAATTGCGTATCTTGCAGGGTTTTAACGATTTCCGTTGGGGGCATACAATTTTTTGATTAAATCCGGTCGTTTCAATTTGTTCAGCGAACGGATAATTTGCTGTTTGTAGTGCGGGTCGTACCAGAAAAAATATTGCCGTTGATTTAATTTTTCAGCCTGCGTTTTTGCCGTATAAATTGGTTTCAAGGTGTAGGGATGCAGACCGGTGTAAAAAATCTCGGTCGATAACGTCATGGGTGTGGGCGTAAAATCTTGTATTTGTTCGAGTTGGAAATTCAACTCTTTGGAAATTACCGCCAATTCGGCCATGTCAATTTCTTCCGAAGCAGGGTGCGAACTCATGAAATACGGAATTAACTGCTGTTTGAGGTTTCCCTCGCGGTTGATTTTGTCAAAAATTTTCTTGAACTGCCGGAAAGTCGAAAAATCCGGCTTCCGAATGCACTGAAGCGTTTGGGGCGACGTGTGTTCGGGCGCAACTTTCAGCCGTCCCGAAACGTGTTTTTGTATCAATTCCTGCGTGTAATCCCGCGCTGATTTATTTAGTTCGCCGTTTTCATATTGATTTACAAGCAAATCGTAGCGGACGCCGCTGCCGATAAATGATTTTTTCACTTCCGGAATTTTATCGACCGCCTGGTAAAGTTCCAATAACGGACGATGGTCGGCATTCAGGTTTTTGCAGATAACCGGAAAAATGCAAGACGGTTTTTTGCATTGCGCGCAAATCGCCAAGTCTTTCCCTTTCATGCCGTACATATTGGCCGACGGTCCGCCTAAATCACTGATATATCCTTTGAAATCAGGCATTTGCGTTACTTTCTTTACTTCCCGCAAAATGGATTTTTTCGAGCGCGACGCAATAAATTTTCCCTGATGGGCAGAAATCGTGCAAAAAGCGCAACCGCCGAAGCATCCACGATGGATATTGACCGAATGGCGAATCATTTCATACGCCGGAATGCGTTTGTCCTTATATTTAGGGTGGGGTAGGCGCGTGTAGGGCAGATCGAACGAAGCGTCGATTTCTCCGGTCGTCATCGGCGGATAAGGCGGATTGACAACAACAAGCCGATTTTCAGTTGATTGAACTAATCGCGAAGCGTGCATTTTGTTGGATTCTTCCTCGATATGTTTAAAATTTTCGGCTTGCTTCCGTTTGTCTTTCAAGCAATCTTCGTACGAAAACAACTGAATATTGCCTTTTTCCGGCTGAATGTTTTGTCGTAAAATTACTGTTTGCGGGATTGTATCGACTGTTTGAATATTTTCACCCTTTTCCAACGCTTCGACAATCGCCTGAATCGGTTTTTCGCCCGCGCCATACACCAGCATATCGGCTTTCGCCGGCAAGAGAATGCTCGGCAATAGTTTATCCTGCCAATAATCGTAATGTGACAACCGGCGCAACGAGGCCTCAATCCCACCGAGAATGACCGGCGTTTCGGGAAAAAGTTCTTTCAAAATGTTTGAATAAACGATAGTCGGATAGTCCGGACGCAGGTCGATACGCGCGTCGGGCGTGTAGGCGTCTTCCGAACGAAGCCGTTTGTTGGCCGTGTATTTGTTAATCATGGAGTCCATCGCGCCTGCCGAAATGGCGAAAAAAAGGCGCGGTTTGCCCAATTTCTTGAAATCGCGCAGGTCGTCGCGCCAATTCGGTTGCGGAACGATAGCGACCTTCAATCCCAACGCTTTGAGCGTGCGACCGATAACTGCCGCGCCGAACGAAGGATGATCAACGTAGGCGTCTCCGCTGAAAAGTATTACGTCCAACTCGTCCCAACCGCGTTGTTCGACTTCTTTTTTTGTTGTGGGCAACCAATCGGTTAAATTCAATGTCAATAAAATTAAAAATTTCTGCAAAGGTATTATTATTATTCGTTTTTAAAAGAAAATCCTACCTTTGCAATGTCAATAAAATTGCAAATTTTTATCAATCAACAATATAAGTAAACGAAATTATGAAAATTTATCATGGCAGTTATACGGTAGTTGAAAAGCCAAAAATTCTAAAAAGCAGATTTCCAAAAGATTTTGGCAAAGTGTATAAACGTCTGATTATTGATGTTGGTAAAAAAGAAAACAAGCCATTCATTGATATTTTGACGGAAATTTATAACTCATGGCTTTCCCGCAAAATAGAAGATTTTAACAGTAGCATTTATTACGAGAGTCCCGAATATCTTTTGCAGTCTTATCTAATGGGTGACACTGTATAGTCCGTAACAATAATTTTAGCGATTACACATTTCCCGAAAATCACAATATTCGCAGGTTTGCACGATTTCCGTCTGCCGGAAAGGAATGTCCGGATCGAAAATTTCGTCAATTTTCGCTACCAGCAACTGCCGGAAATCCACGTCTAATGTCCGAAAATCGGTTATCGGCTCTTTTTCGTATAGAATGACCGGCGAATAATTTTCTTTAGCAATTTGCTGTAAATAAAGCAGTTCTGGAATGACCGGCGCGCGAAAATCCGTTTTTTGCAACAAGGCCGACGCATACACAAACGTCTGGAAAACGTGCGAAGCGCGGTTGTTTTTTTGTTCAAAAAGTTCGTCCAGCGACTTGTAGTCCTTCGCTTTTCCCGAAGTTTTGTAATCCAGCAAGTGAAACCGGCCGTCTTTTTCTTCCAAACGGTCGATAATTCCGCCGACAGACACGCGGACGTTCCGTTCCGGCAGATCGAAAGGACAATCGACCGGCTCTTCCAACCCGCGAAGCGTGAAAGGGGCGCGTTGCCGGTCGAAACGAATTAACCGTTCCAGCATTTTGCAAATCACATGAAAATTGATCAGTTGTTCGCCGTTAAAATCTTCTTCCACTACCTGCCGGTCTTTAAAATATTCCTTTTCAAACGCCCGCAAGACCTGATTTCTGATTTTATGCGGATATTCCAGGTATTCGTCAAGCATCTCTTTACTAACCTCAAACGATACCTGTCTTGTACCGTGCGCCGCATACCGTGCACCCATTTCTCGATAGAGAAACTCCGCTGAGCGGTGAAAAATCAAACCGAAAACGGAATTATCCAGCTCGTCGCCCCATTCATTCGGATTGCGCAACCCCCTGACGTATTGCAAATAAAATTTGTAACTGCAACTAATAAAGGTATTCAACGCAGTCGGCGACAAGCGGTAGGCTTGCGGCTGCGTATGTAAATCGTAGGCTTTCCGCAAGGCTTCCAATATTTCCGTATCTTTTTCTATCACAATAGGTTGCGATTGCCGGGGCTGAATAGCCGCTTGCAACGAAAAACGCTTGATAACGCCTTTCAAACGCGGATCGATTAGCAATTGCAGGAGAAAACGGCTCATCTCGGCCTTTCCGGTCTGCGATTGGTCGGTGTGATAGACCAGCGTGATTTTTTCTGCCCGCTGAATGAGGCGATAAAAATAATAGGCATAAATTGAATCCTGATGTTCAACCGTGCTCAACCCGAAATGCTTCCGTAAAAATTGCGGGATAAAAGTGTTTTCGCTGGCTGTTCCGGGCATAAAACCCTCATTCACATTGAGTAGAAGTACATTTTTAAAGTCCAATGCGCGTGTCTCCAATACGCCCATGATTTGCAAGCCTTTGACCGGCTCGCCGTGAAACGGAATTTGCACGGTCGATAACAATTTTCGCAGTAAACGAAGAAAAGTCGTTTTTTCGAGCTTCCAATGTTCGGTCGAAAGCAGTCCGTACAACCGGTTGACGACCTGATAGGCGCGAAAAATAGCCTCCTGATACAGACCGTTGTAGGTGCCGGAAAAAGCATTTTCATCTTCGTAGGATTGACCGGTTTTTTCGATTAATTCCAACAAGTAACGCGCCAAACTCAACGTATCGGGCGCATGGCTGAACAACAGCGGATTTTTCAGCTCGTTCAACGTCGGCGAAAAAATATTGTTTTGTATCAACGATTTTTCGATTTCGGCGGCTTCGGGAAAAATCGACGCCGTGTAGGGGTGGCGCAACACCGGCAAAACCTGTTTGTAATAAAACGACCGGTCGGACGCGCGGTAACCCTTGATTTGCATTTCGGCCACTGCCTGCAAAAAACTGCTGATAGCCGTCTGTGTGATGGGAAACCCCATCGTGATATTGACATTTTCTACTTTTTGAGGCGGAACAGCGTGCATCACCACCGGCAACAAATTTTCGTTGCACAACACAATCGCCGAATCGGGTTGCGTGAAAGAAGCCGGTCGATGCAATGAATCAATCCATGGCTCAACTACAGCCGATTGTCCGCTTTCGGACGGAGAAGCCAGAAAAGTAATCGCTTTCGGCGTAGATAAAAACGTATCAAACAACGACTTATCCAATGCCGATCCGAATTGGCGGATATTTTTTTGAATAAACCGTCCCGCTTCCGTATGAAGATAATACGTATCGTAATCCCAATAAAAAGAAGCGCGGTCTTTCAATTTCCGGAATAATTCTTCTTCGCAACGACTCAAGACATTGAAGCCGACGAAAACGTAGTGTTTGCCCGAAAAGGCGGTTGCTTCGTTTTCGACCACCGAGCGCATCAGCATACCCGGATAGGCGATGTTTTTAGCTGTCAATTTTTCTTTGAAACGCGTATAAACCTCGCCCAAGATATTCCAAATATTCCAGAAAGCAGTTTTTAGCGAGCTTTCTCCCTGAAAAGCCTGTTTGAAATAACGGCTTAATGCCTGAAGTTGGTCGTCGGTCAGATGAGAAAAATCATCGCGCAGGGCGTCCAAATCCTGCAAATTACTGAAGAGCGACCGTGCATTGACCCGGTTTTTATCGACATCGTCGAAGTCATTCAACAAAATTTCCCCGAAAAAGAAAAATTCGTCCAATGTTTCCGTCGAAGGTGTCTCGGCGTGCGCGTTATAAACCTGCAAATAGGTTTCATACAATTCGCCGATGAGTTGAATGTTGTCGCCTTTCCGCTGGGTAGAAGCCTGTTCAAACAAACTCTCAATCGAACGGTATTGCGGCGACCAAAGCGGCTTTCCGGCCTCCTGATACAGATAATTATTGAAAAACAAGCCTGCACGAATGCTGGGAAACACCACGACCACTTCCGATAAATCCGTTCCGAAACGCAACAGCAGGTCGCGGGCAACCAGCGATAAAAAAGGCGTAGCCATGGTCGTTTAGAAAGGCAAATCGTTGAAATCGGGTGCGGGCGCAGGCGGCGGCTCAGGCAGAGAAAAATCGGGAATGGGTGCGGGTGCTTGGACTTCCTGCCCGCCGTTGGCCACTTCCACTTTCCAGGCTTTGACATCCGTGTACCAGCGGCCGTTAAATTCGCGGCTTTCAACGTCAAATTCCACATTCAACATCGTTCCTATTTGCAGTTGCGACGGATTGATTTTGTCGCCCCAAGCCGTAATACATATTTTTTTCGGATATTGTCCGTCTGTTTCTACGATGATACTTTGCTTCTTCCATTCGCCGTTTTTCCCCATACCGGTTTCCGCCGGAAGAATTTGTGCTAATTTCGCTGTTAATTGCATTTTGTACGTTTTAAAAAACAAAGGTAACGGAAAAATTGTAAAATAAAAAATATTTGAAAATTGGCACGTTCTTTGCTGTCATTTTTGTCAACAAATCCCCGTTTGGAAAAATAAGCATCTGCCACAAGATAAGAAGTAAGAGAGGTAATCTGAACAAGGTCTTTCTTAATTACTCCCGCATACCAGTCGGGAAGAGAGAGTGCATTATCTGACAAACAATTGGCAGGTGGGGTTTGAGTAGCCTTCAAATGAAAACTCATGCGTGTATCGGCATCAATAAGCGAAAGACTCAACACCTCCAACCCACGAAGGGTTTTTCCGGCACAGCCCGACCAAAAG
>BNTW01000026.1 GCA_025996895.1 Bacteroidia bacterium
AGGCGCTAAAGATAAATGCAATGCCTTGCAAAAGAAGAAAATTTGTGTGGCACCCGGAGAGACCTCCGGAAAGTATGCCTTCTGAAAATCAGTCGGTTAGCAGCGGTTGATACGCAATGTGGGTTAAGAAGGCAACAAGGAAATATAGAGTCTTTCCTGTTATCATGAAAGATTTGTCATTTTGCATAAACCTTTTTTCGTCCAAATAAAAAGGCAGAAACTTTGTCATATTAGGGTACATGATTTTCTGCTTAGAAAAATCCTCCATATAAGCACAATTTCTCAAATTGTATGGAGTATCGCCTTTGTCAGCACGTTTTTCCAAGTCAGAAAAATATTTGTCTAAATGGCGTTTAATCGCAGGATAAACATTTATATCTATGGGATTTATACCTTTTTCTTTTACTCCGTTGTGCGTATTGATTAGCCACAAATCAGCAAAATCATAACCATACCTTTTGATGTCTCTGCCGCGTAAAATGGGTCGTATAATTTCGGCTGATTTTAGGTCTTCGGCAATCAATTCGTCTTTCTTTTTTCCATCAATAATAAATGCTTCGTTGTATCCGGTCAAAATTCCACGATAGATATTAATATTCCAATCTCGCAGCGGTGTTCCAACCGCTTCAATTTTTGCTTTAATCCGTTGTTCTATTGGCGAGAGTATTACCCAGCTTTCAGCGGAAAAACTACAAACTGTGCTATTTTGTCTAATATAAACGCTCAAATCTTTTATACCTTCTTTTTTGACAATGCAAGCCTGCGTTTGTTGTCGGTTTTTATCCTTTGAAAACAATAAAATATTCGTATCAACGGTTGCCGATTCAAATACCTTGACTCCGGCGAAATCAGTAAGTTTTTCAGGATTGGTGTTTTCTACAAAGAATTTTCGCGTATTTTCCCCATATCCGGCACGCATCCACTTATTCGATGTGATGAAACACAATTTTCCCGATGCTTTGAGTAAGTTGTATCCGCATTCATAAAACAAAGAATACAAATCGCCCATACTGTCGAATGTTTTATAGGGGCTTGGTATCGTTTTCTTGTCTTTTTTGGTCGGTCCATAAAGTTTTGATAATTCACCGCCATTTTTTTGCAGTTGCACATACGGTGGATTACCAATCACAACATCAAAACCATTCGTTAAACCAAACATCCATTCAGGCTCAAACCATTTTGCAAAAGTATTTTGGTCAAACAAATCAAGTTTAGCAATATTTTCTGCCGTACTTTTAGAATAACCTAAATTGGCTAATTCTTCAGCTAATTCTTTTCGTAACTTTTTGTCTTTTTCCTGTAATTTCAGTTTTTTGCTGCGGTTGTTTGCAGTAAAATATTCGTGCCTAACTTGTTTGAGTTCATTTTCCTTATTTTCAATTTCAGGAGTGCGAAACAAACTATTTTCTTTTTCCAATCCTATCAAAGTATTAGCCGCCACAAATTTGGTTTCAAGATTAGGCAAACTTCGTATTCCGAAATTATCCTTATTTGGATCAGCCTTCTGGTCAATAATCAATGAAATAAAGAAACGCAACTTTGAAATCTGAACAGCAATGGGTTGAATATCCACACCAAAAATGCAGTTTTCTATCAAATACAGTTTTCGACCATAATCGGAAGCGTTATTTTCAAACACATCGCTGATTTCAGCAAGCCGTTGGTTGCGTTCTTCGTGGTCGCCAATAGAAAATGCTTGTTCTGTTTCTGCAATGGCTTTTTGTTTTTGAATTTCACGCCACTGCTTGTTATCCGGGTCAAGTGTTTGCAGAATTTGCACCATCTTGTGCAGAATCCCCATCGGAAAAGCGCCGGAGCCACAAGCGGGGTCAAGAATTTTGCACTTATGCTTCTATCAAGCCTTTGGTTTCTTTCTCGTTGAAGGGGTTAGTATTTTCCGAATAAGACAATACATCACGCAGGCGATTTTCAAAATAAGCACTATCCACAACAATAGCGTCATCCTCTGCAACAAGTGGAAGAAGTTCCTTATTGGCTTCGGTAAGATATGCTATAAGCGATTCGTCCACCATGTAATTTACAATTTCACGAGGCGTATAAAACGAGCCTGTCTGTTTTCGGGCGGTGGTTTTAGTTTCTGGATTGTAACTTGCCAGCAGGTTTTCAAACACTTTACCCAAGAGTTCGGGGTCGAGCGCAACATCTTCTTCCAACGGCGTATTTTCTGCAATGGTAAATTTGTAACTATTCAACAATGGGATTAGTCCTTTGGTTTTATAGCTTTTCCCCTTGGTATCATAAACGCTGTTTAAATCCACCTCTTGTTCCGTTCCAAAGAAAAGATAATCGGGAATAATGGCTTGCTTTTTTAGATTACGGCTAAAACCGTCCACATATTCAACTCTCCCATCTTCGTTTTCTTTATCCAAACAATCGAATAATCCACCATTCAAAAACGGAACGTCTTTAAATAAATCCTGCGCTTCTTTTTCCGAGATGGTAAATAAATTGGCATAACGGTAAATGTTCTTTACACCATATTCATTTACATTGGTTCGTATGTTTCCATCTTTGGCAAATTTCCGTTCTTCGCCCATTTTCTGATTTAGCGTTCCAAAAAACAGGTTTTGCAAAATAGCATTGTAATAATTATGAGCCTGTTCATCTTTGTTAAAGTCTTTCAGCCACTTGTTCATCAATTTGGCATCAAACAAGTTTTCAGACACAAGCCCTTTTTCTTTGATAAACCAGATAAAGACAATTCGGGTAATCAGGCGAATAAGATTTGTTGCATTGCGCATTTCTTCGTTTTTCTCTTTATCATCAGGGAATTGTACATTTCCCATCGCCCAAAAATACCAATTGGAAAGTTCCTGAAAGAAACGTTTATTAAGCACATTCACATCCAATACTTCAAGCCAACGAGTATGTAATTCGTTGTAAGTAGTGATTCCGGCAGGTTTGACCAAATCTTGTAAAATGCGTAAATGTCCGGAATGGGTGTTGTTCACCAAAATATCTCGCAGTATGATAACTTTTCCCACTTTATCGCCTTCTCGCCATGCTTGCTTGTAGAGAAAGCGTTCGGAAAGCGCAAGAGAAATAGCGTTTTTTCCTTCTATTTTATAATTCAAGAGCAAACCCACCGGCATTTGTTGACTGATGCGGTTGAAAGCCCGTGTCAATTCGGATATTTCTGTGCGTGTAGGATATTTTTTCAACTCAAGCGCAAAGAGCATCAAACCATCATAATTTTTATTGGCTTGCACTATCGCATCCGCGTAGGAATAGTTTATTTCAAACAAGTTACTTGCTTCAACCACCGTATTGTCTATTGTGCCGATGTAAAAAGCTTTATCAATAAGGGCGTCAAACCCTGTTTTATAGTGCTTCTTGAGGATGAAATCTTTTGCCGACAATGGCAATGCCGTATTGGAATTGAGTTTGATACCCAGTTGCGCAAATAATTCTGTGGCAGCATCATACAAATTATCTGTGTTAAAAATATTCAAGTTCATACTGTTATTATCTTATTAATCAAATTAATCTTATTAAAATCATAGTTCAGACATTAAAGTAATTTTCGTAATGTTTCCGCATCAGGCAAAATATCACGGTATTGTTCAGGCAGTTCAGAAGATAAATAGTAAGTAGCCACGCCCATAGGTTTGGACATATCGCGAAAAGCGTATTCCACGATGCTCTGTTTTTGCGATTTGCAAAGGATAATGCCTATGGACGATTTTTCGTGCGGCAAACGAACCAAATCATCAAGCGCTGAAAGATAAAAATTCATTTTCCCGAGATATTCAGGTTTGAACTCCCCTCGTTTCAAATCTATTGCAACCAAACTTTGCAATTGACGATTGAAAAATAAGAGGTCAACAAAATACTCTTTCCCTTCGATTATCATACGATGCTGATTACCAATAAACGAAAAATCTTTACCCAAAGCCATAATGAACTTTTTGATATTGTTCACTATCGCGGATTCCAACACCCTTTCGTCAGGTTCATCGTCTGGGTCTTCAATATTGACAAAATTGAGCAAATATTCATCTTTGAAGGCATTTAGTGCGGCTTTGCGGAAATCAATATCAGTAATGGCTTTGGTAAAATTATTGAGCATCGAGCCTTGTTTGCTGTACAAATCGGCTTTGAGGTTGTATCTCAATTTTTCTTTACTCCAAAATTCAGTAGCACACCTTTGAATATAAAAAAGGCGTTCTTCTGTGTTTTTTGCTTTCGTAATAATTTCAGTATGATGAGTAAAGCCAATTTGTAAAAAATATTGTCTATCCAAATCGGCAGCCGCAGGCTGCCAATTTTCATCAAACAGTAATTTTGTATTGATTTCCAATTCGCCCGCCAGTAGCGGGCAAATTATATCATTCGCAATTGTATCACTTTTAATTTCATCAGCCATTGGCTGATGATTTGTAATTGACTTAAAATGAATCATTTGTATTTCATCAGCCAATGGCTGATGATTTAATACAATAGTATTCCATGCTTCATAGAATAGACGCATATACCTCATATTCGTTGCCGAAAACCCTCTCAGCCCCGGCAATTCCTGTTGTAATTGTTGAGAGATAACCTCAATGGCATTGGTTCCCCAAGTGCCCACACGGCTATTTTCGGAAATATATTTTCCAATGCCGAAATAGAGTGAAAGCATTTCGCGATTTGCCAACGCTGCTGCACGATAACGGCTTTGCAAAATAGCGCTTTTGATTGCCTTAATGGCTTCACTGTAATTGATTATTGACTGCTGTTCCATATTTTTTCAAGTTAATTATTTGATATTATAAACCAATTTATCAAGTCAAAATTGTCCGCGTGGAATTTATCTTCTACTTTTTTCTGTCCGGGAGAGATGCTCTGTGGTTTCAAAACTCCTGTAAACAAGTCATGTATCTGACTGAGTGCTACCGGTGCAGCTTGTGCGGTTATCCATTCTCCCACCGCTTTTGCCAATCGCTGCAATTCTATGGGGTCGCCATTGTCAATCGCTTTCGGCACAAATCGTTTTTCTTCTTTGTGATGGCGTAGCAGATTTAGAATCTCTTGTCGGTTTTGCAAGGTAGAGACGGGGCATGTCCCGTCTCTACTACCGCCAATCGGTTGATGCAACAGATAGATTTCAGAATATGCGTAGTCCTTCACATCATCCGGTTTCTTCGGATAACCCAACACGGCAACGATACTGTCGGGCATGGTATGCCATTTTTGACTTGGACTAAATTTAAAACCTGTATATACACCATTCGGTATCTTTTTGAAAAATTCTTCATTCTTTTTGAAAAACTCAAACAACTCTTGCCGGAATCGTTCCAACGAAAGGTTGTCAAGCCCCAATGTTTCTTCTCCGTCTTCTATATCGTCCCAAGTGAGTTGCAGTTGTTGTAACATTTTTTGAGTTTGGTCGGATAGCAGCGGATTCTCTTTGATCATTTCTCGGAGTTCGGGAGTCAGATTATCATCCAATTCCGTACCGACCAAGGTCATGGCGGCCATTCGATTTTCCACGCGCGATTTCAGATTCAAATAATCTTCGTAGTCTTTTGCAGGCCAGAAGTTAATCCCTCTAATAGTTTTGTTTGGCGACCCTAAACGGTCAATACGTCCCATACGTTGAATGAGGCGTACCGGATTCCAATGAATATCGTAATTGATTATCATATCGCAGTCCTGCAAATTTTGCCCTTCACTCAAACAATCGGTAGCCACAAGAATGTCAATCGGATTTTTCAGTTTTTTTAATGTATGTTTGTCATGTTTACGAATCAGTTCCATCCATTTGCTATAAGAGACATTCCATTTATTATTCTCAAAATAATTTTGGTTTAATCTTGCATCTTCATACAATTCGCTCCAATCTTTTTCATTATAAAGTTTAGTGTAGGGAGCAAAACGTTCCAAAATTATTTCAAATCCTTTGCCGGAATAGCCATCATAAGTTTCACTTTGTGAGCCGGATACATAAGCCACATTGCCGATTGCCCTTTTCTTTAATTCATCGTATATGAATTTGGCAGAGTCTTTATAAACAGTGAAAATCAGCACTTTCTTGTTCTCTTGCGATTGTTTTTCCTGAATATAGGCTATTAACTTTTCTAATTTTGGGTCTTGTACTTTACCTTCTTTATAGTCCGTTTTGAAAATATCCAAATTTTGTTTCAATGCACGCAATTTGGTAATGTCTGCTTCCAGATGCTTTTTGAACAGGGAAATATCGGTAATATCAGATAATTTAACCGGATTTTTCTTTCCTAATGTAATTTCTTCATCTTCCATTCCGGTTTCATCAATCGCATCTAATAAATCTTCTTGGTCTTCTTCATCCAATTCGTCTGTAATAACATCTTCTTTTTGACTTTCAATGTATTGGTTCACTTTGTTCAACGCATTTTTGTGATGGCTCAATATATTTTCCAGTGTAATTTGAAAGGAAAACCAACTCGACTCCAAGCGTTTAATGAGTAGAATGTACATCATTTTTACCAAGAATCCTTCACGCGCTTTCACATCTTCCAATACACTTTTTACTTCTAATCCTTTTATATAATTGGAAGGTCGATAAGCAGTCATGTTTACTTTTAGCGCATTCAGAATGTCATCAAATGTTTTTAGATTTCCTATATTTTCCGGTGCAATATATTCATTTAACGGTTGTTCTTTCTTGGGAAAATTCATCTTGCCAAATTCACCTTCAATTAATTTTCGAGTTCTTGCAACTATCAGAGAATCTGTCAATTTGAAGAAATTTTCCTGCAACTTTCCAATAAAATCAGATATTTTATGATTAGGCTTATTGCACCATTCGTTATAGTCCCTTTGCGCTGTTCTGAATAAAACTTCCAAACTGTTTATTTGCAAATCCGTTTCCTTAAAGCCAATATCTCCTTTCGCTATCAATTTGAATTGATTACGAATATCAAGTAACGTATTATTAATGGGGGTTGCTGAAAGTTGCAATACCTTCACATCGAGGTTGGTACGTTCCGGTTGTAGAATTTTATCAACTAAAAATTTATAACGGGATGATTTATCATTGCGCAAATTATGACTTTCATCAATCACTATAAGCAATTTCTGTTTGCGTTGGATTCTTGACAATGGAAAATCGGGATAGGCGGTATTCAACCGTTCGTCTTGTAAATCGGAATGATAACGAACAATATATTCAATTTCATCTTTTTCAAATTTAGAATTGTTTCCTGCTTGATACTGCCGCCAATTATTTTCCAATTTCTTAGGGCAGAGCAAAACAATTGTATAACCTTTTGATTGAAAATATTTCATCACAGCCAGTGCAGTCCACGTTTTACCCAATCCAACAGCATCTGCCAAAATAGCGCCATTAAAATTTTGCAGCATCTTTATCAGACTGAAAACTCCTTTTCGTTGATATTCAAACAAAGTTTGAAAAACGATAGTTTCACTTAAATGCTTGATTTCCTTGTTGAAGTCGGCATCTGAAGAAAGTGAAAGCAAATCGTCTTTGAAAAGTTCATACAAAACTTTGTAATACAAGTCATTAGGCGAATATTCCTTAAACAATTTGCTAATCAAATCAATGACATATTGTTTTGTTTCTATTTTCGTTTTATCCGGCAATTCGGTTTTTTCTAAAGCAACCTCTTTCCACAAATGATCAAACCACGCTTTTACTTCTTTCCAATCATTGTCACCACCGGTAGTTGCTATATTGAGTTCAATATTGCTGCTTTCTCTCAAACCTAATCCGGAATCCGTCAAGTTTGAACTACCAACGACATGGTATTTTTTTCTTGAATCTTTATCGTTGTAAATATAAGTTTTGGCATGACAAAAATTTTTCTGCACGGTTTTTACCGCCACTTTTTCCTGTCTTAAAAATTCAACTGCTTTCTTTGCCGACAAGCTTAATGATAGTGAACCATTGATTCCGGCATCCCCATTGAGTAAGTCAATAATATTATTTATTTGCGATTCATCCTGCATCAAATTGTCCAAAACAAGACGGAATTTTTCAGTTTGGTGCAACTCGTCTTGCATCAACGCCAGTGCATTGACCGAGAAAAAGCCGGTAACTACATCTAAATCACCGCTTTCGGTATATTTCCGAATGAAATCGAATACCTTATATAATTCTCCGTCTTCCTTTTGCGTCTTGTTGTCAAGTAACATCGTATTATTTTTTTGTTGAAACGAGCAAGTCTTTTATATCCACATCCAGCAATTCTGCTATCTCCAGCAATACTTTAAGCGGTGGCTGTGTTACATTGGAACACCAACGCGAAACCGTTGCTACATCATATTTTAGGGTATCTGCCAACCATTTACCTGTCTTGTTTTGTTCAATAAGAACTACTTTTAGTCGATTAATCTGTTTCATTGTTTTTTTTGATAATAAATGCAAATTTATTGATTATTTTTGGTTTTTCCAAAAAATAGAATCTTTATATTTCTATATTGTTACACATTGCGGATACTCTTGCACACAAAATTTTGTTTTTCAGCGGATTGAAAAATAAAAATTACTACCTTTGCAGTCGAAAACAAATCGTCTTTAATTTTCAAAATTAATTCAAATGATTCTATTCTTTCAAACACAAACGCAGTCGATTTTAGCCGTACAAGCCCACGAATTATTGAGCCAGGAAAATATCCGAAAATTGATTTGGCTTTTTGACGAAGCCGAATTGTTGGAAGACTCAACGATTCATGGTTTTTTGGTTGGCCCTCGCAGGGAAATGATTACGCCCTGGAGTACCAACGCTGTAGAAATTACGCAAATTATGGGTATTCCGGGCATTTCGAGAATAGAAGAGTTTCAGATTGTAGCGGATAAAAATGCACCTTACGACCCGATGTTGCAGAAAATTTACAACGGTATCGGGCAGGACATTTTCACCATTCATAAAAAACCGGACGAAATCATTTCTATTGACGACATTGCAGCGTTTAACCAATTGGAAGGCTTGGCGTTAAGTTCCGAAGAAATCGATTATCTCAATAGCGTCAGCGAGAAATTGAGAAGAAGACTGACTGACAGCGAAGTATTCGGTTTTTCGCAAGTCAATTCGGAACACTGCCGGCACAAGATTTTTAACGGAATATTTGTCATTGACGGTGTTGAAAAGGAATCAACGCTGTTTCAATTAATAAAAAAGACATCGCAAGTCAATCCGAACGATTTGGTTTCGGCTTACAAAGATAATGTAGCACTTAACCGGGGGCCGGCTGTCGAACAATTTGCTCCCGCCAGCGGAGAAAAACCCGATTTTTTTGAAAATAAAAACATTCATACCGTTATTTCGCTGAAAGCGGAAACACACAATTTTCCGACTACGGTAGAGCCGTTCAACGGTGCTTCGACTGGAACAGGCGGGGAAATCCGCGACCGGTTGGGCGGAGGAAAAGCCTCATTGCCCATCGCGGGAACGGCGGTGTATATGACGGCGTATCCGCGCACTGAAGCGGGACGCGATTGGGAACAAGCCCTGCCTCCCCGCCAATGGCTGTATCAAACGCCCGAACAAATCTTGATTAAGGCTTCCAACGGTGCGTCTGATTTTGGAAATAAATTCGGACAACCGATTATCTGTGGCTCTGTTTTGACTTTTGAACATGCGGAAAACGGCAAGCAATACGCTTACGATAAGGTGATTATGCTCGCCGGCGGTGTCGGTTATGCGAAAAAAGAAGACGCTTTGAAAGGAACGGTCGAAGCCGGTGAAAAAGTGGTGATTTTGGGTGGAGATAATTACCGTATCGGCATGGGCGGCGGTGCGGTTTCGTCGGTTGATACCGGCGAATACACCAGCGGAATTGAACTGAACGCGGTGCAGCGCGCCAATCCCGAAATGCAGAAGCGCATGGCGAATGTAATTCGCAGTCTGTCGGAATCCGACAACAATCCGATTGTTTCCATTCACGACCACGGCGCAGGTGGACACCTTAATTGTCTGTCGGAATTGGTGGAAACCACTGGCGGAAAAATTGACATGAACCGGCTGCCTGTTGGCGACTCGACCTTGTCGGCAAAAGAAATTATCGGCAACGAAAGTCAGGAACGAATGGGTTTAATTCTGAAACAGAAAGATTTAGACCGCGTGAGCCGCATTGCTGAGCGCGAACGTTCGCCGATGTATGTGGTGGGCGAAACGACCGGCGACATGCAGTTTGTTTTCCGGCAGGAAGATGGAAAATGTCCGCTCAACATGCAGTTGAGCGACTTTTTCGGGAAACCGCCCCGCACGGTCATGAATGATACGACTGTTTCGGAGAAATTTCAATCGCCGGAATATGAATTGAAATACTTGCACGAATATTTAGAAAATGTCTTGCAGCTGGAAGCAGTTGCTTGTAAGGATTGGCTAACCAACAAAGTGGACAGGTCTGTAACCGGACGAATTGCACGCCAGCAATGTCAGGGAGAAATACAGTTGCCGTTGAGCGATTTGGGTGCCGTGGCGTTGGATTATCGCGGAAAAGCGGGAATTGCCACGTCAATTGGTCATGCCCCGCAGGCTGCTTTGGTCGATGCAAAAGCTGGATCGGTGCTGGCGATTGCCGAATCGCTGACCAATATTGTTTTCGCACCGTTCAAAAATAAAATAAATTCTATTTCGTTGAGTGCTAACTGGATGTGGCCGTGCAAAAATCCGGGCGAAGACGCACGCTTGTACGAAGCGGTTGAGGCTTGTTCTCAATTTGCCTGCGATTTGGGCATCAACATTCCTACCGGAAAAGACTCGTTGTCGATGACGCAAAAATACGGAAACGAAAAAGTATATTCGCCCGGAACGGTGATTATTTCGGCAGCGGGCGAGATTTCTGATATTCGCAAAATCGTTTCACCATTGTTGATTAACGACCGGCAGACGGCGTTGTATTACATTGATTTTTCGTTCGATACCTTTAAGTTGGGCGGCTCGGCTTTCGCACAGTCGCTGAATAAAGTCGGCAGTGAAACACCCACCGTTCGGGATACGGACTATTTTAAAACGGCTTTCAATGCTGTTCAAGATTTGATTGAACAGCATTTGATTTTGGCTGGACACGATATTTCGGCGGGCGGAATGATTACGACACTGTTGGAAATGAGCTTTGCCAACACCGACGGCGGATTGGAAATTTCATTGAATGCGCTGAGAGAAACGGATTTGATCAAAATCCTGTTCAGTGAAAATCCGGGTATTATTATTCAGGTGAAAGATAAAACAGCGGTCGAAAATTATTTGATCGAACAGGGTGTCGGATTTGCCAAAATCGGCCGTCCGAGCAAAGAACGCCACATTTTGCTTTCCAAAGAAGGCATTCAATATCAATTCGGTATCGATTATCTGCGAGATGTCTGGTACAGTTCTTCGTATTTGCTGGATAGAAAACAAAGCGGTGAAACTTGCGCCAAAGCGCGTTTTGAGAACTACAAACAGCAGCCGGTACTGAATAAATTTCCTTCTTCCTTTGAAGGCACATTAAAATCTTATAACCTCAGTAGCGATCGAAAAACAAAATCGGGCGTTCGCGCTGCGATTATCCGCGAAAAAGGAACAAACGGCGAGCGCGAAATGGCTTACTCCTTATTTTTAGCCGGTTTCGACGTGAAAGATGTGCACATGACCGATTTGGCTTCGGGACGCGAAACGCTGGAAGATGTCAATATGATTGTTTTCTGTGGCGGATTTTCCAATTCGGACGTGCTGGGCTCGGCCAAAGGCTGGGCGGGCGCATTTCTTTACAACGAAAAATCGAAAGAAGCGTTAGCGAAATTCTATGTGCGCCCCGACACGTTGAGCTTGGGCATTTGCAACGGCTGTCAATTGATGGTGGAACTGAATTTGATTTATCCCGAACATGCTCAACGTCCGGTGATGCTGCACAACGATTCTCATAAATTGGAATCGGCCTTTTTGTCGGTAGAAATTCCGAAAAATCAATCAATCATGTTCCAATCGTTGGCCGGAAGCAAGTTAGGCATTTGGGTCAATCACGGCGAGGGAAAATTCCGGTTGCCGTTGCCCGAGAATCAATATGCCGTCGTGGCCAAATACGCTTACGATACTTATCCGGGCAATCCGAACGGCTCGGATTATTCCGTAGCGGGCATTTGCTCCAAAGATGGTCGCCATCTGGCGATGATGCCCCATTTGGAACGTTCGATTTTTCCATGGCAATGGGCTTACTATCCGCAAAATCGAAAAGCGGATGAAGTAAGCCCATGGATAGAAGCCTTTGTGAATGCCCGTCGCTGGATTGAAAATTATTCGGCGTAATTAGCTTTCACAAATTCGGATTTATTCAGGTAATCCAAACTTTCTTTGACCGATTCAATCGCCGGAATGTTGTAACGTTCAACTTCTACGATCAAATATTTGGTTTTCGCCAAATCAAGGTGGTTGAAGATAGCGTCGAAGCCGACTGCACCGCTTCTGCCCAGTTCTTTGCTGTCTTTGATGTGCAGCACTTCAAAGCGTCCGGGATATTCTTCAAACAACTCGACTGGAGCGCGTCTGCCCATAATCGCCCAATAAACGTCCATTTCAAAAAAAACTTTAGCAGGGTCGGTGTTTTGCACAAGATAATCGTACATCGAAATCGTTTTGCCGCCGGGCAGTTCGTATTTCTTTTCAAACTCGTAGCTGTGGTTGTGATAACCGAATTTTAGACCGGCAGCCACACATTTTTCGCCGATAGCATTGTAATAATCGGCATATTCTTTCACGCCGTCCAGCGTTTCGGGCGTCGGCATCGAAGGCATCACGATATATTTCGCGCCCATCACTTTGTGGTCGGCAATCGTTTTGTCCCACCAAGCCCACGTATCCGCCAGATTTTTTTCTGTTTTTTCGGTGGGAAGATCTCTGCGCACGTGCGTCGAAAGAATGGTTACGTCCGCTGCTTCAAATTTTGCTTTCGCTTCTTCCGGAGTTAAACCGAAAGTCAGACCATCGGCTTCGTTGTAACCATAATTTTCCACATACTTGTAGCCCATTTCGCCTACGGCACGAATAACCGAGTCGATGCCAATTTTCTCATTACCAATCTGGTCGCGCAACGAATAGAGTTGCAAACCGATGTTTTTCTTTACATTTTCAGTAACTTTTTTATTACTGTAACACGACACCGTCAGCAAGACAGTAAGCAAAACCAACGCTAATTGCTTTGTTCTCATGAATTTGTTTTTTTAGATATTAATAAATAAAGTTAGTTTTGCACAAAGGTAAAGATTTTTTTTGATTGATGTTTTTAGTTTATGACAAAAATTATAAAATGAATTTATAACCCTATCCGTATTTCAGGCATATCAACCCGATATTTTCTACAGGTATAAATCCATGATTATAATTAGATCCTCCGTTGCAGTTTAATATTTTCAATATTATAGGTTGTATTGCCCAATCAAATCTATTTTTTTCATCATAAAACATCATAGAGTATTCTATGTTTTGTTTTTCGGGTATATAATTTTGTTTATTTCTTTCCTGGTCCTTTTTTCCCTTTTTCAGAGAGCATTTTTATATTATTCAAGTATTCCTGCTCTATTGGCGACAAGGTTTTTGCACATATTTTTTTATGTGGTATGTAAGAAATTCTTACTAACCACATTTTCTTCCAATTCGCTACTATGGAGGAGGGGGCGAGGGAGTCGGCGGCGAAGCCGCCGACTCCCTCGCTTTTATTATCCCAAACGGTACCGTCATTCTGAGCAAAGCGAAGAATCTCATCCATAGCGAGCAAAGTCCTTTCTTGAGATTCCTTGCTTCGGTTGAAATTTCTAACAAAACCTTTTTCAGTAACCAACACTTTCCAATCAGGATTTTTCTTGTTTATCAACGCCTCTTTCTTTGCCCGATTCCAACCTTTCAACTCTTTTTCCCGCTTTATTGCCAAATCGAAATACGGTATTTCTTCGTAATAAATGCAAAATTCAAGATTGTATTTATCTGTAAATGAGTTTTTTATTAAATGATTTTTATGTTCGTAAATTCTACGGCACAAGTCATTCGTAACGCCAACATATAGCGTTGTCTTGTTCTTATTAGTCATTATGTAAACATATCCGAAGTTTGTCATAGACAGGGTTTCTGCATCATAAGTATTCAATGTAAAATAGCCAGACATTATAAAATAATATTAACCCATAATCTGTATGATTTTATATTTACAAAGGTATATTTTTTTTTGAATAAACAAAAGCTGTCCGTTCAATCGCGAGCGGGCAGCTTTCTTCAGATTGATTTTATGGATTTCTTTAAATATCAATAGGCACATTTCCTTTTATGGTAATACTCGCATTCCCTTCATCTTCAAAACTAAACATAAATTGAATGTCTTCAAATTTGAGGTTGGAAGGATAGGTTTTACCGCCTTTTTTACTACTGATTGATCTATTGGTATTCGGCTCGTCTTTTTTAGCCGCTTCTAAAAATTCGTTGACCAACTTTTTATCGCCGTTTATACGAATAGAAATCAGCACGTCCGATGTCTTGGCTTCTTTATTTCTTCTTCGTATGATATTCATCTCCACCGCTTGCGAATCAGACGCATCACATTTTTTCACTACGGCTAACAGATTTTTCTGAGCCATCATTTCCATCGACAAGCTGCTCACAATCAGGAACAGCAGCATCATTCCTACACTTTTTTTCATGATTTTACTTTTTTAAGTTTATAATTCACTATTAATTATCTTTATTGCTTCCTCCCGAAAAGTTTCATCTTTCATTTGATTTAACCATCCTTTTTGCTCTTCTTTGATACGTTTCACCGCTTGTGCATAAGGGCTTTCCTGTTCTATCCTTTCCATCAACATAGCCAGGTGTAAGGTTTTTTCAATTTCCGGCCGGACGATTTTCGGGTCGGTGATTTTCACGCCTTTGCGGATAATGTAACTTCCCTCATAAGGATTAAACGCCTTTGTTTGCTCAACATAAAACATTCGGAGAACAATCAATATCAGTAACGAAGCGGCTATACCCACCCAAAACAAAGTTCTCTTACGGGTCGACTTTACCGTTTTAATTTTCGACTCATTCCAATTTTCGTTTTTTATTCCGGTTTCAAAATAAGCGAAAACCGGACGATACGGAAGCAGCTGTTCCGGAATGTTTTCGCCGGAAAAGAAACGATACAATTCCTGCTCTTCTTCGTTGGAAGTCGAGCCGTCAAAAAATCGCTCGACAAGTTTTTCAATATGTTTATCTGTCTGTGTATTCATACCTGTATCTGAAAAAACAATTCTTTTACTTTTCTGCGGGCGCGGGACAAATTCATGCGCACCGCTTCCGGATTACTGCCAATTATTTCGGCAATTTCTTCAATTTCAAATCCATCGACGTGTTTCATGCGGAGAACGCTTTGCTGCAATCCGGGCAATTGGTCGATGATGTGCAGCACCTGTTCCAACTGTTCTTTTCGTTCCAGTTGCCGGTCGGGAGAACAATTTTCGTCAGCCGGAATAAATACATTCAATTCTTCCTTACCACGCTGATTGACTTTTAACAAATTCAGACAGAGATGTTTCGTTATCGTTACCGAAAGGGCGGAAACACTGTTGTAACTGTCCAATTCATCGCGCATGTACCACAATTTCAAAAAGACCTCTTGAACAATATCTTCCGTATCACTCTTGTCGTCCAGCAACCGCCAAGCATATTTCAGCAACTGCCCGCGCAACGGAAGCACTTTCTCTTTAAATTGTTCCTGTTCCATTCTTATCTTTATAGACAATTGAAAACGGAAAATGTAACATCGATTTTGGGATCTTCCTATTTACGTCCTCTGATCAAACCTTTTCTCAGATAAGGAGACTGCTTACGCTTGAATATCATATATCCTTTCGAAAATTCCGTTTGGAAACCTTTTTCCGTCAGCATACGATTTAATATGTCGGCATCGTTCGGTTTATGATAAGCACAAACGATTATTTTTAACGGGTGTTTCACCGACAAAAGAGCTTGACAACCGTCTAACATTTGTACTTCAGCCCCTTCTATATCAGCTTTCAGGAAATCGATCGTTTCGTCTTTAAAGAAGTCATCCAACTTCACCTGCTTATCGTCGTTCTTATCCGAGACATATTTATGGACGATGACCACCTTCTCTTTCCAGGGTGCAAAGGTGGCGTCTAATGCTTCAAGCCATTCTTCATCCACTTCAAACAGATATAATTTCTTCACTTTTTCAACAATGGAAAGGGCAAAATTTCCTTCGGCAACTCCGGCATCGGCCACGACCTCTCCTTCCTGCACATAAAAATCCGGCGTTTCATAGCGGTGCGGCGACTCCGGGTCTTGCTCCATCAGCAGTCTGCTATAGGAGCCCTTTATCTTTTTTTCACTCCACTTTCTCTTGAAATATAGGCGTTTATCTTCATGCAAAACATATTTCAGGCCTTTTTCCTTGTCGGAATAAACAAGTATATTCTCCGGATTATATTTCCGGATAAAATCATACGGAAAGACATCCAGCGGATTATTTTTTAGAAAATGAAGGATCATTTCTTTTTCGGCCGTATCATACGTCGTGTCTTTTTCCAAGTATCGTATGATTTTCAACTTCGATTGATGTTTCTTATATCTCTTATAAAAGCCCATCGTACCACTTTTAAAAAAGACTGTCCCCTCACGCATGAAAAGACAGTCTTCCCCTTTTGAATTGTATAAACGTTTTTACTCCGCTTTCGGTGTTTCTTCCGTAGGCGTTTCCGGCGTTTCCTCTACAGCAGGCAGTTCGGTTGCAATTTCTGCAACTTCTTCTACAACAGGAGTTTCAACAGCTGGAGTTTCCGTAATGGCTTCTTCCACTACCGGAACTTCTGCTTTTATTTCCTCTGCCGGTTTAGCAACTTTGGGAGTTGCCGTTATACTTTCTTCCGCTTGAGCGGTTGCTTTACCTGAGCCTCTTCTCGAACGGCGTGTTTTCGTTGTTACTTTCTTCGTGTCTTTCAACATCAATTCGTTGTAATCTACCAACTCGATGAAGCAAGTCGAAGCGTTGTCGCCCAACCGATTACCGGTTTTAATGATACGAGTGTAACCACCTGGACGATCGCCGATTTTTTGCGAAACTTCTTGAAACAATTCGGTTACCGCATATTTGTCGCGCAATTCCTGAAAAACCAGACGGCGCGAGTGGGTCGTGTCGTTTTTTGACTTGGAAATAAGCGGCTCCACATATTTACGAAGTTCTTTCGCTTTGGGCAATGTCGTAAAAATTCTTTTGTGTTTAATCAACGAAACGGCCATGTTGGAAAGCATCGCAGCTCGGTGAGAATAGGTACGACCTAAATGATTGATTTTATTATTGTGTCTCATCGTTAATTATTCTTTATCTAATTTATATTTTGAGATGTCCGTACCAAAATCCAGATTTAAGCGTTCCAGCAATTCATCTAACTCGGTCAAAGATTTTTTACCGAAATTACGGAACTTCAACAAATCGTTTTTCTGATAACGAATCAAATCGCCTAATGTTTCTACGTCTGCTGCTTTCAAACAATTCAAAGCACGTACGGACAAATCCATATCCGACAATTTTGTCTTTAAAAGTTGGCGCATGTGCAAAACTTCTTCATCAAAATCTTCGTTGGTTTCCGCCGGAGTAGAATCTACATGAATTTTTTCGTCGGAAAACAACATGAAATGGTGAATTAAAATGCGTGCAGCCTCTTTCAAAGCGTCTTTGGGGTGAATGGAACCGTCGGTCGTGATTTCAATCGTCAGCTTTTCGTAGTCCGTTTTCTGTTCTACACGGAAAGGCTCAACAACATACTTCACATTCACAATCGGTGTGAAAATAGAATCGATTGCGATTAAATTCAGGTCGTCATTTTCCGTCTGATTTTCTTCCGCCGGAACATATCCGCGACCTTTACCGATAGTCAATTCAATCCGGAAGCCGGCATTTTTATCCAAATGACAAATCACAAAATCTGGATTTAATACCTCAAATCCGGACAGATATTTGCCGATGTCGCCTGCTTTGAAATTTTCACCGCCCGAAACGGAAATCGTAACCTTTTCGTCTTCAATATCCTTCACGGTTTGTTTCAACCGGATTTGTTTGAGTTTCAGGATAATGTTTGTTACATCTTCCAAAACACCCGGAATAACAGAAAATTCATGCTCTACACCGTCGATTTTAATTGCAGTGATTGCATATCCTTCCAAAGAAGACAGGAGAATACGGCGAAGAGAATTACCGATCGTAATCCCGTAACCGGGCTCTAAGGGGCGGAATTCAAATTTACCAAATTTGTTGTCCGCTTCCAACATTAATACTTTATCAGGTTTTTGAAATGCTAATATCGCCATTATGAACTCCCTTTCTTATTTAGAATATAATTCTACGATTAATTGCTCTTTAATATTTTCAGGAATGTCGGCACGTTCCGGAATATGCAGGTATTTCGCGCTCAACGAAGCGTTATCATACTCAATCCACGGATATTTACTGTGATTTACACCTGAAACACTGTCCAAGATTATTTCCAACGATTTTGCTTTTTCCCGAACGCCTACAACCTGGCCGGGTTTTACAGAATAAGAAGGAATATTTACTACTTTGCCATCTACTACAATATGACGGTGAGAGACCAACTGACGAGCACCTGCCCGCGATTTGGCCAATCCTATGCGATAAACGATGTTGTCCAGCCTGCATTCCAACAATTGAAGAAGCACTTCACCGGTAATCCCTTTCGAGCGGGAAGCTTTTTCAAACAAATTGCGGAATTGTTTTTCCAACACGCCGTAAGTATATTTGGCTTTTTGTTTTTCGCGCAACTGAATGCCATATTCGGAAGTTTTTTTCTTCCGTCCATTACCGTGTTGTCCCGGAGGATAATTTTTTTTGCTCAGTACCTTATCGGGGCCGAAAATCGGCTCGCCGAATTTACGCGCAATTTTTGTCTTTGGGCCTGTATATCTTGCCATTTTTCTTTACTTTTTAATTAAACTCTTCTTCTTTTCGGAGGACGACAGCCGTTGTGAGGCAGAGGAGTAACGTCGATAATTTCGGTTACTTCGATACCTGCGCCGTGTATGGTGCGGATAGCCGATTCACGACCGTTTCCGGGACCTTTCACATAAGCTTTCACTCTTCTTAATCCCAAGTCATACGCCACTTTGGCGCAATCTTGTGCTGCCATTTGAGCAGCATAAGGCGTGTTCTTTTTCGAACTTCTAAAACCCATCTTGCCTGCGGAAGACCAGGAAATCACCTGTCCTTCGCTGTTTGCAAGCGTAACGATGATGTTGTTAAAAGAGGAATGTACATGCAACTGACCGTTTGCATCTACCTTCACTACTCTTTTCTTCGCTGCGACTGTTTTTTTTGCCATAATTACTTAATTACTTCGTTGCTTTTTTCTTGTTAGCTACTGTTTTCTTTTTGCCCTTACGTGTGCGGGCATTGTTTTTTGTACTCTGACCTCTTACGGGGAGCCCGATACGGTGACGCACGCCGCGGTAGCAACCGATATCCATCAAACGTTTGATATTCAACTGAACCTCAGAACGAAGATCCCCTTCCACTTTGAAACTGCGGCCGATAACTTCACGCACTGCTGCTGCTTGGTCATCTGTCCAGTCTTTTACTTTAATATCTCTGTCTATTCCTGCTTCTGTCAGGATTTTGTTAGCAGAACTGCGTCCTATACCAAAAATATAGGTTAATGCTATCTCGCCTCTTTTGTTTTGGGGTAAATCCACCCCGACTATTCTTATTGCCATAATTATCCTTGACGTTGTTTAAATTTAGGATTTTTCTTATCGATCACATACAAACGTCCTTTTCGGCGCACGATTTTTGAGTCCGCCCCGCGTTTTTTTACTGAAGCTCTTACTTTCATGTCTTTTTATTTTATTTTTTATTTATACCTGAATGAAATACGACCTTTGGACAAATCATACGGTGACATCTCGACTTTCACTTTATCGCCGGGCAGAATTTTGATGTAGTGCATACGCATTTTTCCGGAAATGTGGGCGGTGATTTCGTGCCCATTTTCCAATTCTACCCGAAACATTGCGTTCGACAATGCTTCGATGATGACTCCATCTTGTTCTATTGCTGACTGTTTAGCCATATTATTTATTTTCTAAAACTTGTTTTATCAAATCAAACGTGGATAAAATATCCGCTTTTCCCGGTCGAATGGCAACGGTATGTTCAAAATGTGCCGACGGTTTCCGGTCTGCAGTACGCACTGTCCATCCGTCTTTTTCAAATTTCACATTTTTCGTTCCCATATTAATCATCGGCTCGATGGCAATGCACATACCGTTTTTCAACAACGCGCCGTAGCCTTTTTTCCCATAGTTGGGAACTTCCGGATCTTCGTGCATTTGCTTTCCAATTCCGTGCCCGACCAACTCTCTGACCACGCTGTAACCGTTGTTTTCGCAAAAGACCTGGATTGAGTGACTGACGTCACCTATCCGTTTGCCTTCTACTGCGTTGCAGATTCCGATATACAAAGCCTCTTTCGTGATTTGCAAAAGTTTCTTCTTTTCAGGAGAAACTTCGCCTACTTCAAAGGTGTAAGCCGAATCACCGCAATAGCCGTTTATCTTTGCTCCGCAATCGACAGAAACGATATCTCCCTCTTTCAGTGGATACGTTCCCGGTATTCCATGAACAACATTTTCATTAATCGAAATGCAAAGAGCGTTCGGAAAACCTTTGTATCCTTTGAACAACGGTATTCCACCCTTGTCGCGGATATATTCTTCGGCTATTTTATCTAATTGAAGCGTAGTAACTCCCGGTGCAATTATTTTCGCTACTTCAGCCAGCGTTTCGCCGACTAACCGGTTAGCTACCCGCATCAACTCAATTTCCTCGTCTGTCTTTAGATAAATCATTCAATAGAATCAATACATTTGTCCGGACCGTCCTTTGATTCGTCCCGATTTCAACAAACCGTCGTAATGACGCATCAACAAATGGCTCTCCACTTGTTGTAAGGTGTCCAAAACTACCCCTACCAAAATCAACAACGATGTTCCGCCAAAGAAAGCAGCGAAACCTTGTTGAATGCCTAATGTGTTAGCCAGCGTTGGCATAACCGCTACAGCTGCCAAGAATATAGAGCCCGGAAGAGTAATCCGCGACATGATTTCATCAATATATTCGGCCGTCTTTTTTCCCGGCTTAATACCCGGAATAAATCCGTTGTTCCGTTTCAAATCTTCGGCCATTTGCTTCGGATTAATCGTGATGGCAGTATAAAACCAAGTGAACATGATAATCAATACCACATCTATAAAGTTATACCAAAAGCCATGAATATCGGTCAGCGGTGCAAAGATTTTCATTGCCCAGCTGTCCGGATTGGAGCCGAAACCCATCAACGAAACCGGAATAAACATAATGGCTTGCGCAAAGATAATCGGCATTACGTTTGCCGCGTTCACTTTCAAGGGAATGTATTGTCTTGCTCCGCCGTATTGTTTGTTGCCTACCATCTGTTTAGCATACTGTACCGGAATTCTCCGTGTGCCTTGCACCAAAAGGATTGCCCCTGCGATTACGGCCAGCAAAAGAATGATTTCCAACAGAAACATCACCAAACCACCGGTTGCTTCCGTTATTCTCGATATAAATTCTTGAAAGAGGGCTTGCGGTAAGCGAGCGATAATTCCGACCATGATAATGAACGAAACCCCATTGCCGATACCTTTATCTGTAATTCTTTCACCCAGCCACAAGACAAACATCGAGCCTGCTGCTAAGATAAACGTAGAAGAAATTGTAAACCACGCACCAATCGGCATGGCTGTACCTACCTGACGCATCTGTACACTCAAGTTAATCAGGTAAGTGGGTGCTTGCATGATTAGAATGGCAATCGTCAAATAACGAGTATATTGATTGATTTTTCTTCTTCCGCTTTCGCCTTCGCGTTGCAATTTCTGAAAATACGGAACGGCAATCGCTAACAACTGGATAACGATAGACGCCGAAATGTAGGGCATAATTCCCAAAGCCACGATAGAAGCATTCGAGAATGCACCGCCGGAAAACATATCCAGCAAGCTCATCAAACCGCCCGAAGTTTGAGCTTTTAAACCGGTTAATGCGCTTGGGTCAATACCCGGAAGCGTGATGACCGACAAGAAACGATATACCACAATCAAAACGAAAGTGAGGATAATCCGATTTCTCAAATCTTCTATCTTCCATATATTTTTTATTGTATCAACTGCTCTCATTGTATTAGAGTTTTACAACTGTTCCTCCGGCTTTCGAGATAGCTTCTTCGGCTGTTTTGGAAAAGGCGTGCGCCGTAATTTCCAATGCGGAAGTAACTGTTCCTTTGGCAAGAATTTTTACCAATTGTTTCGATGAAACAAATCCGGCACTAACTAACTCTTCGACACCAATTTTGGTCAGTTGTCTGGCTTCTGCCAATGCTTGGAGAATATCCAGATTAATCGCTTTATATTCTATACGATTAATATTTTTGAAACCAAATTTAGGTAAGCGTCTTTGAATAGGCATTTGACCACCTTCAAAACCGATTTTCTTGGAATAACCCGATCTCGATTTTTGTCCTTTATGACCTCTGGTAGATGTTCCGCCTAAACCCGAACCCTGTCCGCGACCGATTCTCTTGCGAGTTTTTACAGAACCTTCAGCAGGTTTTAAACTTGATAAATTCATACTTTTTATTTAATTACGAATTACAAATTACGAATAAATTTACTTTATTCTCAACTCTCAATTCTCAATTTGTACTAAATGTTTAACTTTCTCAATCATACCGCGAACTGCCGGATTGTCGTTATATTCTTTTACACGACCGGTTTTACGCAATCCCAAAGCATCTAACGTTCTTTTCTGGGCTTTAGGACAGCCGATGCGGCTTCTCACTTGCTTTACTTTTATTGTTGCCATATCTTTTCCTCCTAAATTATCCTTTAAATACTTTTTCTACCGAGATACCTCTGTTTTGAGCTACCATAGCCGGATCGCGCAATTCGCTCAAAGCCGTAATCGTGGCTTTCACCAAGTTGTGTGGATTAGACGAGCCTTTCGATTTCGCCAACACGTCGGTAATTCCTACGCTTTCCAATACGGCGCGCATAGCACCTCCTGCTTTTACTCCCGTACCGTGCGTTGCCGGTTTGATAAATACCTGAGCACCACCGAATTTAGCGATTTGTTCGTGAGGAATAGTGCCTTTATACACCGGAACTTTGATCAAGTTCTTTTTGGCTGCTTCCACTCCTTTGGCAATCGCTGCCGTTACTTCACCGGCTTTACCTAAACCCCAACCGACGATGCCTTCTTCGTTTCCAACGACTACAATTGCTGCGAAACTGAATGTACGTCCCCCTTTGGTAACTTTCGTTACGCGGTTGATGGCAACTAATCTATCTTTTAATTCCAAGTCGTTCGTCGACTTTACTCTGTTATTTACTGCCATGTCTATTAAAATTTAAGTCCTCCTTTACGAGCGGCTTCCGCCAATTCTTTCACTCTGCCATGGTATAAATAACCATTTCTGTCGAACACTACGGCTTCGATGCCTGCCTCTTTTGATTTTTGCGCAATCAATTCACCCACTTTGGAAGCGATTTCCTTTTTGGGTGCTTTTTCCGTCATACCCAGCGAAGAAGCAGCCGCCAATGTTTTTCCCGTCAAGTCGTCAATGACTTGTGCATAAATTTGCTTGTTGCTTCTGAACACGCTTAAACGAGGGCGTTCGGCTGTTCCGGAGATATGCTTGCGCACCCGTTGTTTTATCTTGATTCTTCTTAATTCCTTTGTTGTCATGATTCTTTCAGTTTTGTCTGTTATTTACTTGCCGACTTACCGGATTTTCTACGAACAACTTCACCCACAAAGCGGATACCTTTACCTTTGTAAGGCTCTACTTTACGGAACGAACGAATTTTTGCACACGCTTGTCCGATTAATTGTTTGTCGGCCGATTCGAGGATAACCAAGGGATTTTTGTTACGTTCCGCCTTGGTTTCTACTTTGATTTCCGGCGGTAATTGCAAATAGATATTATGTGTATAACCTAATGCAAAATCCAGAACATTACCGGTGTTGGTTACACGATAACCTACGCCGACCAATTCCAATTCTTTTTTATAACCTTCCGAAACGCCAATAACCATGTTGTTAATCAAAGCGCGGTACAAACCATGCAATGCGCGGTTTTGCCGTTCGTCGTTCGGACGAGAAACCGTTAAAATGCCGTCTTTCACTTCTATTGTGATAGCCGGATTGATTTCTTGCGACAATTCGCCCTTCGGTCCTTTCACCGTAATTACATTGTCTTTTTGCGACACGGTTACTTGCGCGGGGATTGTGATGGGTAATTTTCCTATTCTTGACATACTTTTTCCTCCTTAATTAATAAACATAACATAAAACTTCGCCGCCGATTTTCAAATCGCGCGCTTCCTTGTCTGTCATCACTCCTTTGGAGGTACTCAGTACGGCAATTCCCAAACCATTCAATACACGGGGCATCTCTTTGTAGCCGGTGTATTGACGCAAACCCGGAGTGGATACCCGCTTCAGGGTTTTAATGGCATTCACTTTATTCACGGGGTCATACTTCAAGGCGATTTTAATCGTACCTTGAGGCCCTTCTGCTACAAACTTGTAATTCAAGATGTAGCCTTTGTCGAAGAGGATTTTTGTTATTTCCTTCTTCAAATTCGATGCAGGAACTTCCACCACTCTGTGTTTTGCTTTGATGGCGTTCCGCAATCTTGTCAGATAATCTGCAATTGGATCTGTCATATAATTAATAATTAAATTGATCCGGACTTTCCGGACAATATTTAAAAACTCTCAGTCCACTTCATCTACATTTCTTCACAAATGAACACGAAATGGGTCGCAAAGTTAGTATTTTTTTTTGAAACAACAAATTATATGTAGATAAAAGTATATATTTGCAATAAATTTATGTAGATAAAAATGTAATAAAGAATCAATGAAAAGAGTAATGTTATACACAATTTTCATGCTGAATATCAGCATGTTATTTTCCCAATCCGATAATGGACGGCAGACAAACTGGAAAGAAGATATTGCTTTTTTGAAAACGGAACTCCCTCAAAAGCATAAAAATTTATTCTTTCAACTTGACCGGCAATCATTTGAAGAGAGTTTAGACAAGCTGTCTGCAAAGACAGATACGATGAACAATATGGATGTTCTTCTTTCTCTACAACAAATTTTGGCGAAAGTTGGAGATTCTCATACAAATTTGAAATATCAATTAGATAAAGCGAAATCTCTCCCTTTGAAGTTATACTGGTTTGACGATGGAATCTTCGTTCTTGCCACGACAAAGGAGCATGAGCGCATTTTGGGCTATCGTTTGACCGGAGTAGGTGACTATCCGATTACAAAAGTCATCGACAGCCTGAAAACATTGATTGTTCAGGATAACAATGCGCTGAATAAAAAGGGAGTACTATATGTAATTATCGGACGGCAAACATTTTCTTCTGCAATTATAAATACTATGGATTTTAAAAAAGAAACAAAAGCAATAATTCTGGGCGAAGAAACAGGAGGAATGCCGAATCATTACGGAGAAGTTCGTTCATTCACGCTTCCTGTTTCGGGCATTACCGTACAATATTCAACCAAATATTTTCAACACATAGAGGAAAAGCTGAATACCATAACGCCGGATATTAAAGCAGGGTATAATTTCAACGATTATATTAACGGAATAGACCCTTCGATGAATGAGATTATGAAAGTATGACAAAGAGCATGGTTTATGACAAGCGTTTAGATTTCAACGATTTGATAGGGCAAATTTCGGAATTACAAAAAAAGATAAACGCGATAAAATGGGATTGACACTTATGAATATAAATTGCATATTATTTGACGACTTTGAAACATTGGATTTATTTGGACCCGTTGAAGTATTTGGAAATATAGATGAATACGAAATCAAATATTATTCAATGAATGGTGGAATAATAACCAGCTCCCAAAATGTTAAAATATTAACCGAAAATATAATGGAAAATGAAATAGAAGGAATATTAGTAATACCCGGCGGAAAGGGCACAAGAACATTAGTTAATGATAATCACTTTATCAAATCCTTAAAGGATATTATAGAAAAATCAATATGGTGCTTAACTATCTGTACAGGTTCCGCTCTTTTGGCTAAAACAGAATTGATAAATAATCATAAGGCTACCTCAAATAAAAATGCTTTTGAATGGGTAAAAAGTATTAATGAAAAAGTAAATTGGATATATGATGCAAGATGGATTGTCGATGGAAAGTATTACACCTCTGCAGGAATTTCAGCGGGAATCGATATGGCACTTGGATTTATTTCTGATAGATTCAATGACAACAGAGCAAATGATGTAGCGAAAAACATGGAATATGTTGGAATAAAAAAAATTACAGTATGCAAAATCGTCAATCATTTAGAAAAGCATTAGTAATAATTATGTTTTTATTATTTCCTGTTACTATCTTTTATTTTTCGCCATACATAATTATTTTGGGAGCAATTTCGGGAGTGGCAGCAGGCAGTTTGGTTATTTTTGCCGCATTATTTGTTTTATCTATCTTTTTTGGAAGATACCTTTGCGGATATTTTTGCCCGTTAGGCGGTTTGCAGGAATGTCTTATTCTTGCGAAAAACAAAAAAGTAAATGGTAAAAAAACTTAACATACCCTCACTCCGTCTTATTTCTGATAAAGATAAATGTATCGGTTGCAAGCGTTGTTCGGAAAAATGTTCAATGAGTTTGGATGTTATGAAAATGGCAAAAAAAAGAAAATTTTGAAAATTCGGAATGTATATTATGTGGAGAATGTGTAGATGTTTGTCCCCACAAGGTTATAAAATATACGTTCAGTGCAGAAAAATAAAAACACAATGAAAGATTTGCAATATTTACGCGATGAACAAGTTTTGGTAATGATTGGAAAAGGGAAAGGAAGTGTATATGTATTAAGAGAAGAAAACGGGTAAATTATACACAAACAGGAAGAAAATTTTTAGTCTTCTTCCTGTTTGATTTTTTTGCAGAAACACTCTTTATAAATTTATAAAAGTACGATTCCGTTTATGAATTGCTTTTCCTTCATAAAACTTCATAAAGGAACCCCCAAGAGTCAGCCCTATACCTGCTATGACAAAAACAATCCATAATGAAACAAATGAATCGGCATTGCTTATATGAAGCATCATATAAATCAATGATGTAAGCAAAATAATAATGCCTAAGCCAAGATACAAGTTACTTACGACTCTTTTCATAATTTATAATTTTTATTTTCTTACCAGCTCGCTTTTTTCAATCCCGGGATTAATCCGGCAGAAGCCATTTCGCGCAATTGAATACGCGAAATACCGAATTGGCGAACGTATCCTTTCGGACGTCCGGTGATTTTGCAACGATTGTGTAACCGTACCGGTGAAGCATTTTTTGGCAACGCCTGCAAAGCATCATAATTGCCTTCTTTCTTCAACTGTGCTCTTTTGGCAGCATATTTGGCCACTAATTTCGCACGTTTCACCTCACGGGCTTTCATTGATTCTTTAGCCATATTCTTTAATTATTCTTTTTAAAAGGTAAACCAAATTCTCTCAACAACGCATACCCCTCTTCATCTGTTTTCGCAGAGGTTACAAAGGTAATATTCATTCCCAATATTTTGGTAATATTATCAATATTTATTTCGGGAAAAATAATTTGTTCCTCAATACCAAGGGTATAATTACCTCTGCCGTCGAGTTTACTTTCGATACCTTTGAAGTCGCGAATACGAGGCAAAGCCACGCGTACCAAGCGTTCCAAAAATTCGTACATCTGCTCACGGCGTAACGTAACCATCACACCAATAGGCATTTTGCGACGAAGTTTGAAATTGGATATATCCTTTTTGGAAATAGTCGCTACCGCTTTTTGACCGGTGATAGTGGTTAATTCCTGAATAGCTACATCTATAATTTTCTTATCGGCTACGGCTGCGCCCAGACCTTGATTGACTACAATCTTTTTCAGTACAGGAACCTGCATAACGGAAGAATAATTAAATTCTTTGATTAAAACAGGGACAATTCTTTCCTGATATTCTTTTTTGAGATTTGCTGTATTACTCATTACTTAATTTCCTCCCCTGATTTTTTAGCGTAACGCACCAACACTCCTTTTGCATTCAACTTACGACCGATACGGGTCGGTTTGCCGCTTTTCGGATCCAATACGTTCAGATTTGAAATATGAATCGGAGCTTCTTTTTTCGTAATTCCTCCCTGAGGACTTTTTGCATTCGGCTTCGTACTTTTGGATACCATATTAACGCCTTCTACCAGAGCGCGTTGTTTTTCGATATACACTTTCAGCACACGTCCTGTCTTGCCTTTGTCTTCGCCGGCATTCACAAAAACGGTATCGCCTTTTTTTATATGTAATTTGCTCATTTCTTTTATGAATTATGCATAATTGGTTATAAAACTTCCGGTGCTAAAGAAACGATCTTCATATTCACAGCACGAAGTTCGCGGGCAACCGGACCAAAAATACGGCTACCACGAATTTCACCGGCATTGTTCAACAACACACATGCGTTGTCGTCAAAGCGGATATAAGAGCCATCGGTGCGACGGATTTCTTTTTTCGTGCGTACAATAATCGCTTTGGATACTGCACCTTTTTTAATATCACTCGACGGGATAACATTTTTAACAGCTACGACAATTATATCCCCAACAGAAGCGTAACGTCTTCTTGTACCGCCTAATACGCGGATGCAAAGTACTTCTCTCGCACCGGAATTATCGGCTACCGCTAATCTTGATTCTTGTTGTATCATAATTATTTCGCTTTTTCAATGATTTCCACTAAACGCCATCTCTTGGTTTTGCTCAACGGACGAGTTTCCATGATTTTTACGGTATCACCGATATTGCATTCATTTTTTTCGTCATGGGCATGGAACTTACGTGTTTTATTCACGAATTTTCCGTAGATAGGGTGTTTTTCCTTCCATTTCACAGCAACAGTAATGGATTTCTCCATTTTATTACTGGAAACAACCCCAATTCTTTCTTTTCTTAAATTTCTCGTTTCCATTCAGCTGCTTTATTTTTTGTTTTCTTCCAGTTCTCTTCTGCGCAATTCTGTTTTTATGCGCGCAATCTCTCTGCGTGATTGTGTAAGCACTGCAGGACTATCCAGCGGCGAAATACTGTGATTGATTTTCTTTTGTTCGTAAGCTTTCACTTTTGTTTCAATCTGTTCTTTCAACTCCGGAGTTGCTAAATCTCTAATTTCTGCAATTTTCATAACGATTATACATTTTCATTATTAAAATCATAATCATGTCTTACCACAAACTTAGTCGTTACCGGAAGTTTTTGAGCCGCTAATCTCAACGCTTCTTTCGCCACTTCAAAGGACACTCCTTCAATTTCAAAAAGGATTCTTCCCGGCGTAACCGGAGCTACAAATCCTTCGGGAGCGCCTTTCCCTTTACCCATACGCACTTCGGCCGGCTTTTTCGTAATCGGTTTGTCCGGGAAAATACGCACCCAAACTTGACCTTGACGTTGCATGTAACGAGTTACAGCCACACGCGCAGCTTCAATCTGGCGTCCGGTAATCCATTTGGATTGCAACGTTTTTATACCAAAAGAACCGAAAGCCAATTGATTACCCCGTTGGGCATTGCCTTTCATTCGACCTTTTTGCGATCTTCTGAATTTTGTTTTTTTCGGTTGTAACATTTCTTTTTCAGTTTAATCATTTTTTGTCTCTGGTACGGCGGCGGTTTCTGTCACCTCTGTCGCCTCTTTCACCTCTATCATTTCTGTCGCTTCTGTCGCCGCGTCCACTTCCTCTGTCACCTCTGTCGCCTCGACGTTCTCCTCTATTTTCGGAGGATCCGCGTCCGGTTTCTTTGGCAGTTGTAAATTGCGGAGAAAGGTCTTTTTTACCATAGATTTCACCGCGACAAATCCATACTTTCACACCCAACAAACCGACTTTAGTCAATGCTTCTCCCAAAGCATAGTCAATGTCTGCCCGCAATGTGTGTAAGGGAGTTCTACCTTCCTTATACATTTCGGAACGTGCCATTTCAGCACCGTTCAGACGACCGGAAATCTGCACTTTAATACCTTCCGCTCCCATACGCATCGTCGAAGCAATAGCGGTTTTGATTGCACGACGGTACGCCATTTTGCCTTCCAGCTGGCGGGCGATATTGTTGGCTACAATTGTAGCGTCCAATTCAGGCCGTTTCACTTCAAAGATATTGATTTGAATTTCCTTATCGGTAATTTTCTTCAATTCTTCTTTCAATTTATCGACTTCCTGTCCCCCCTTACCGATGATAATGCCCGGACGAGCCGTGCATACGGTAATGGTTACAAGTTTCAATGTACGTTCAATAACAATGCGAGATACACTTGCTTTGGAAAGACGGGCGTTCAAATACTTACGGATCTGGCTGTCTTCATACAAAGTATCACCATAATTATTGCCGCCGTACCAGTTGGAATCCCACCCTCGGATAATTCCCAAACGATTACTTATCGGATTTACTTTCTGTCCCATGAGCAATTAATTTTGTATTTCGTTTTTTGTATCTACAAACAAAGTAACGTGGTTGGAACGTTTGCGAACGCGGTACCCGCGACCTTGCGGTGCAGGGCGCATGCGTTTCAACATCGTAGCCGAATCCACATTAATTGACGTTACATATAATTCTCCATTTTCTGCTTGCTGACCGGTTTTTTGTTCCCAATTGGAAATAGCCGATTTAAGCAACTTTTCCACCTTCGCCGCAGCCTCTTTGTTAGAGTATTTCAAAACGCCCAACGCACGGAAAACTTCCATACCACGAATCATGTCGGCCACGAGGCGCATTTTTCGGGGAGAAGTCGGCACGTTGTTCAGTTTTGCAAAATACTGCGTTTTGCGGGCTTCTTTTCTATGTTCTGCTGATATTCTTTTTCTTGCACCCATAATTTTTTATTTTTTCTTGTTTCCTGCGTGGCCGCGGAATTGGCGGGTAGGAGAGAACTCACCTAATTTATGGCCTACCATATTTTCCGTAACATAAACAGGAATAAATTTATTACCATTATGAACTGCAACGGTATGCCCTACAAAGTCGGGCGAAATCATTGAAGCTCTTGCCCATGTCTTAACGACAGCTTTTTTACCGCTCTCATTCATCGTTAGAATTTTCTTTTCTAACTTGACATTGATATAAGGGCCTTTTTTTAATGAACGACTCATAATTTACTCTTAATTAATCAGGTTATTTTTTTCTGTTCTCAATAATGTACTTGGAAGAATGTTTTTTCGGTGCTCTTGTTTTCAAGCCCTTAGCATACAATCCTTTGCGAGATCTCGGATGTCCTCCTGAAGCGCGGCCTTCACCACCACCCATCGGGTGATCCACCGGATTCATTACAACTCCACGCACACGCGGGCGACGGCCTAACCATCTTGTTCTACCCGCTTTCCCTGATTTTTCCAAAGCATGATCTGAATTGCCCACACTACCAACGGTAGCTTTACAAGCAGCAAGTATTTTACGCGTTTCGCCCGAAGGCATTTTGATGATTGCATAATCACCTTCGCGTGAAACCACTTGAGCGAATGCTCCTGCAGAACGAACCATTTTAGCACCCTGTCCCGGACGTAATTCAATGTTATGAATGACCGTACCCAGCGGAATACTAATTAACGGAAGCGCGTTGCCGATTTCCGGCGCAGCGTCTTTTCCTGAAATCACTGTTTGGTTTACTTCCAAGCCATTGGGCGCGAGGATATACGTTTTCGCCCCATCGGCATAATACAACAATGCAATGCGAGCCGAACGGTTAGGATCATACTCGATTGTTTTTACTGTTGCAGGAACTCCATCTTTGTTTCTCTTGAAATCGATTAATCTGAATTTGCGTTTGTGTCCGCCGCCGATTTGGCGCATCGTACGATGTCCCTCGGCATTGCGTCCGCCCGAATTCCTTTTACCGAAAACAAGAGATTTTTCCGGTACAGCAGCAGTGATTTCACTAAATGTACCGATAATCTTGTGTCTTTGCCCCGGTGTTGCGGGTTTTAATTTACGAATTCCCATTTATTTGTTTTTAGATATTTGCAAAAAAATCAATAGTTTCGCCTTCTTTCAAAGTAACAATTGCTTTTTTAAAGGCTGCTTCTTTTCCATTCACTACTCCCGATTTGGTGTATCTCGATTTCCGTTTGCCGTCGTAGTTCATGGTGTTGATTTTCACCACTTTCACGCCGTACAAATCTTCGATAGCCGCTTTAATTTCCAATTTGTTGGCATCAGGAGTTACACGAAATCCTACGCGGTTGGCCTTTTTCTCGGTAATCGCGGTTTGTTTCTCGGTTACGATAGGTTTAATAATAATTCCCATTGTTTTTTCCTCCTTTACTTAAAAATTG
>BNTW01000027.1 GCA_025996895.1 Bacteroidia bacterium
TAAATCAGTTGGACAACAATCGGAATGAGCAACAAAAAAAGTAAGATTTTACTAACAGCAACTGTTTTTGCTTCCTTCACTCCCCCTTCAGGGGGTTGGGGGGCTATTAATCCCAAAGCCGCCACCAGTCCCATTGCGACAAACCCGCCAAAAATGCCGGTATTGTCAAAAATGCCGGTGATGTCCGAAAGTCCCTGCCAGGGATACGCTAAACGGTTGTAACCGTCAATCGTCTGAAATACAACGAAAACCGGCAACAGATACAACAGGTATTTAAGGATCAACGAACGCATGACAATAATTGGTCTTCCCGTTCCCGTACCGGAAGACCATATTTCAAAAATGCTTATATTTAACAAAAATAATATTCTAACATTTTGACAACACTTTGCCGGTTAGAACGGGACAAAGATAGAGTTAATCTTCAAAAACAAGGATTTTTCCAGTTATTTTTTGCAAAATGTCATATTTCCAATGATTAATAAGTTGTAATCATTCATAATGAATTAAGGGGATATAGATTTCTATTTCACAAATATTTTCTGCGTATAGGTTTTGTTGGCATTCCGGACGCTCACCACATAAATCCCGGAACGAACAGACAATTCTAACGGAGAATAGCGGAGATAGTGCATCCCAACTGTTCTGCCGATAATATCTGCAATCCGAACACCGGAATTTTCGGGTGCGGTTACATTAATCATTCCGTGAAACGGAGAAAAAACGGTTGCCCACGCTTCCGGTTGAACGTTTGTGATAGACACCGGAACGTTTGTGTCGTCAAACACAATATCGTCGATGTAATAGGTTTTGTTGGCGATGTAGCCCATGTCGAAAGCCAATTGTATGGTGCTTCCGGCCGCCGTCAAGTTTTTATATTCGATTTTCTGCCACGTATTTCCAACTGTAAATTCGTTCCAATATTGGCTGCTGCCCAATTTTCCCGACCCGTTGGTCGAAATCCGGCCTTTGCCTCCGCCATCGACTGCCCTCACCCAAAAACTGATATGATAGACATGTCCCGAAACGATTTCGACCGGAGGCGTAAAAGCCTGCACACTCCAAGCGTCTGTTCCTGAGCCATTTATCATTTTAAGCGCGTATTCTCCGCCGTGTTTGTCTTCCTGTGTAATCATAATTCCCGCACCCGGATTTTGCTTTGTCCAATCATAAATATTTCCGTTTTCAAAATCCAAAACAGTGTATTTTATGGGAGGTTCGCAATCGGTTTCCGTTCCACCCATTCCTTCCGGAAGTTTCGTGTTGTCGTTTGTAATATAAATCCGGTCGAGTTTCACACTATTTTCGCGGTAACCAATGGTGAGCGTGTGGCTTCCGGCAAGCAAAGCCGTATTTACTGTTTTTTGCCATTGCCATTGGCCGTTTGTACTTAATCCGTCATACGCAATCATTGCCTCGTTATCTATTTGTACCCAAAGTGAATTTTCCTTATCGTTCGGACAACTTAAACGTAAATAAAAATTAAACTCATGATTATTTTTTACCGTAAAAGGAACGGTTACCCAACCATTACTACCCAAAGTTACCTGTTTTCCGTTGGAAGCATTATTGTCTTCATTGATAACGTAATCGCCGCTGATACTGACGCAATTTGATTCCGCTTCGTAGAAATATTGCTCTGCCGGCACAGCAGGCTCGGTTACATCCGCCCATTCGCTAATCCAAAATTGATAATTCAGACTTTGATAAGGAGAAGTTAAAATATTCGCCGTATTCACCTCACTTTTGCCGCGCAAGAATTTGTCAATAAACTTTGTTGCAGCAGCGTCCTGACTTGAAGCTGCCTGGCAATGATTGTGTCCGCCGGTAAAATCAAATCCGAAACGATCTTCGACGCCGAATTTTTTCCAGACTTCGCGGGCAGCCATACAGGACACATAGCCCGATTCGTCGGCCAACCACGTCCAACCGTCATTTCCGAAAGCCAAAAACGCACGGGGAGCAATCATAGCAATCAATTCGTGATGGTCGTAGGGCAATTTATTGACCTGTCCGCCGAAATTATTTTTCAACGCCGGCATAAACCACGAATAATTGGTGCTGTTGATGTTCTCGACACTGCCCAGCGTTTCGGAAACGCGCCACGAAGCAATCCCACCGCCACCAGACTCCTGTGCAATGGTGAGCGCAATCCGTTCGTCGAACGCACCGGCAAACAATGCCATTTTTCCGGCATACGAACAACCGGTTACGCCGATATGTGCTAAATCGGCTTTCAGTTGGGATTGTATCAATTCGATACCGTCAATCAACCGGCTGACGCCCCAAGCCCACGCGCAATAATCACCTGCCTGCGAAAGTCCGGGATACATTTTATAAAAAGGTGCGTTCAAATCTTTATTTCCGCTCATGCTGTAAGTCGCGACCTGGTCGTGATTGAACGGTATCTGAATACAACCGTCAAAAAGTGATGCCGACAAATTGCCGGTCGGAGTGTTCATACCGATAATCACCGGAAAAGGGCCTGTACCGGACGGTATATTGATTTTGGATGTCAATATCAGCGTTTTTCCATTTTCTTTAACGGTTATGGTGAGCGTTCCGCCGGAGTAAGTGGCCGAAATATCTGCCGGACGAGCCGGTTTTACGCCAATTTCGTAATCCTCGATTTCGGCTTTGATTTCATTGCGGCGACATTCCCAATCCGTCAAAGTGCCGGCCGTTCCGTGTCCATCCGACCATTCGAACGGATTGGGCAAGCGAACACTCGAAGGTAAGTCTTTGACCGCAGGCAGAACCGGTTTTGCGCAGTCTGCTCCTGTATTTTCGGAATTATACACCAATGGAACGTTTTGTGCCATGACTACAGCCGTTCCGATTATCGCCAACAGAGTAAAAATTATTTTTCTCATAATACCAATTAGATAAATAGACATTCAAATTTACGACAACGGCGAACAACCGGCTTGCGTAGCCGTTACTTATGTTGTTGCAACGGTAAGGTTTCTTGAAGTTTTGAAACAAATTCTTGATTAGAGGTAACAACTTCGTCGAAGAGCTCGAATGCGATAGGATTTTTCTTTTGTGCCGTCTTTTTCCATAGCCCCACCACTTGCCCGTTGACGACAATCACCGGACGAAATACGCCGTTGCTTGAAACGGCACGGCTATGATGCTCCGACAACAACACCGGACTACGGTCTTTGTAGGCGATAATGTATTCGTCGAAAGCCGGCAATAAATGATACGAATTTTCCACCTCGTGAATATCGCGGTAATCGTTTCGTATCCAATAAGTTTGGTCATTAATCACTTCCGCAACATATTCGTTTTTAATGGCTTCCAATCCCCGGCGCGCTTCGGAGACGGACAGTCCCGACCACCACACAAAATCGGGTAAAGTTGCCGGACTATGGCTCCGGAAATACAACTGCGCCAATTGCGCCAATGCTTCGTCTTTGTGTAACGAAGGAACAGCCGGTGCGCGTTCGTCCAACAACGCGTAAGTCTGGTTTTTTCCCTGCAACGTACCGCTGCACACGATGGCTTCCACTTCGGCACGCATTAAGAAATGTACCAACCGCGCAGAATTAACAACAATGTGGTGTTTTTCCAACTCTGCACCAATGGCTTCGCGCGTGAGGTGATTTCCGCCTTCCAATGCTTTAGCGATAATCGTATTTGTCTGACTGTAAAGTTTTTCGGTAATTTCCAAATCCCTGTCGCGCGAATAAGAAGACGATTTAATACGTCCGGCAGACAACGATAACTGCCAACGAATAGTTGAGGGCGTTACGAAATGCCAAGTCGGACGCAAAACGTGTGTGCGCAGGATTTTCCCCTGATTAAATGCTTCTTCCACCGTCTGTTCGGCGCATTCCGGCAAGCGCACACTCACTGCCAATTTCACCATATTGAAATCTTGCGCCTGCATCGCACCCAGCCACGCCACCACTTCTTGCGGCGTTCGGCAATGTGTTTCTAACAGTTGGTGGCTCGCCAGCCGAATAGAGGCAATCGTCGACATGTTTAAAAAGGTTTAAAACCCATAATTTCGCGGACTTCCCGCAAGGTTTTGCGCGCACTTTCCCGCGCTTTTTCCGTTCCTTCCGTTACCACTTTGTGTAAATAAGCATCGTCGTTTTTGATTTCGTTGATACGCTCGCGGATAGGCGTCGTAACGTTGATAATGTCTTCAGCGAGTTGTTTTTTCAGGTTGCCGTACCATTTTGTCGCTCCTGTATTCCACAAATTATTGTAATAATCGACCACCTCGGGTGTTGAAACCACTTTTAAAATCGTAAATAAATTCTCGATATAATCGGGTTTCGATGTGTTTTCGCCTTCGGGGCCGTTGTCGGTCAATGCACCTTTCACTTTCTTTTCAATTGTTTTCGGCTCATCAATCAGATAAATGGCATTGCCTTCCGACTTACCCATTTTACCACTACCATCCAATCCGGGAATTTTTATCATTTGCTGGTCGGAAGCAAAAGCGGTCGGCTCTTTGAAATATGCCACGCCATATTTATAATTGAAACGCTGGGCATAATTGCGCGTCATTTCGAGATGTTGTTCCTGGTCTTTGCCCACCGGTACATAATCGGCATTATGGATCAGAATATCCGCCGCCTGCAATACCGGATAGGTCAGCAGTCCCGCATTGACGTTGTTAGGATTTTGCCGTGCCTTTTCCTTAAAAGAAACCGTTTTTTCCAGTTCACCCAAATACGCCTGCATGTTCAACAAAAGATACAATTCGGCGATTTCGGGAATATCACTTTGTACATACAAAACCGATTTTTCAGGGTTTAATCCACAAGCCAGGTATTCCGAAAGGATATTTTTTACGTTGCTGTGCAATGTTTTCGGGTCGGGGTGCGTCGTGAGCGCGTGCCAATCGGCAATAAAGAAAAAACATTTATACTCTTCCTGCATTTTCAGGAAATTAACCATTGCGCCGTAATAATTACCCAGGTGCAAATTGCCTGTCGGACGGATACCGCTTAAAACTGTTTTCATAAAATACTCAAATTTTCAGAAGACAAAAGTACATGAAATAATTTATTTTTAGTAGATAAATACTAAATTGCCTGCCTTATAATCATAAATAAAGTTAAAAATCAGTACTATGTATTGCATAGTATTTTTATTTGATCTATCTTTGTATCGTAATTGAAAAATAAGTATATAAAAATAAAAATATGAATGCAGACAATGTAAAATCTCAAATGCGAAAAGGAATACTCGAATATTGTATTCTTTTGATTCTGAATAAGGAGCCGGCGTATGCGCCCGACATTATTCGTATTTTGCAGGAAGCGAAGTTGATTGTGGTGGAAGGTACCTTGTATCCGCTGTTGACGCGCCTGAAAAATATGAATTTGCTCAGTTACCAATGGATTGAATCTACACAGGGACCTCCGCGCAAGTATTATAAATTGACGCCGGAAGGGGAAGAGTTCTTGAATGAACTGGAAACTTCGTGGGAAGAAATCAGCGAGACAATCAATCATTTAAAACGAAATAATTAATACACACAAATATGAAAAAGACATTGACAGTAAATCTCAACGGTAGGGTTTTCAACATCGACGAAGATGCTTACCAATTGTTGGACAAATACTTGCGCAACTTGCGGATCTATTTCCGCAACGAGGAAGGAAGTACGGAAATCCTTGCGGATTTTGAAGCCCGTATCGAAGAATTGTTGAGCGACCGCGTGCGTCTGGGCTACAACGTCATCAGTATCGACGAAGTGGAAAAGGTCATCGCACAAATGGGACGCCCCGACGATTTCGGGACGAAAGAAGAAAAAGAAACGACCGAACATCATGCGAAAACCGAATTTTATACGCCGGCCCGGAAACGGTTGTACCGCAACCCGGCCGATAAAATGCTCGGTGGTTTGTGTTCGGGATTGGCTGCTTATTTCAACATGGAAGTCAATTTAGTGCGTATCATTGCGGTGATTTTGATTTTTGGCACTTCGCTTTGGATTGTTCCGGTTTATCTGATTGCGTGGATATTCGTGCCGGAAGCACGGACAGCCGAACAGAAACTCGAAATGCAGGGAAAACCCATTACAGTCGAAAATATCGGTAAAACGGTGGCTGCAAACACTGAAACGGACAAACAAAACAACAAGAAGGGATGTGTAGGTGCGTTTCTCGATTTTATCGTGGCGTTCTTCAAAGTCTGCTTAGTAGGCATGGGCTGTTTAGTCGGATTGCCGCTGATTTTTGCTTTGGTGGTGGTGATTATCGTGTTATTTGCTACGATTTTCGGCGTAGGAACAGGATTTTTGGGCGCAGTTATTCCGTGGTCTAACAACTCGCCTGTTCTGATTGCACACCCCGCTTGGGCAACGGTCGCGTTCTGTCTGATTATCGGTATTCCGCTCATTGCGTTGGTTTATGCGATTGTCGCCTATCTGATGAAGTTGAAACCGGTGCATAAAAGCGTGAAATGGGTAGGCCTGATTGCTTGGGTAGCTGCGATTGTGCTGTTTGCTTTTTCGGGATTTAAGGTAAATTGGAGTGAAATTTCAGAAAAGAACGATTGGCATATTGGTTATACGATGAAGGAAATTCAGGGAAACGGCGTTTTATCGGACAGAAGCGAAATCATGCCGGCCATCGATGAATTTGAGTTGAGCGGAACATTGGAAATTGCACTGCAAGTGGAAGCCAGCCCCGATGACAAAACGCATCTGTTGATTAATACCGATTCAAATATTATCGACAAAATCATGGTAGAGAAAAACGGTAATTCGTTGAATTTGCGAAACACCAAACGGTGGAATTTGAAGCCGTCGTCGCCGATTATCGTGCATCTGCAAACACCGAAATTGAAAAGTATCGAAACAAACGGCGCATCTAAAGCCGAAGTATCCGGAAATTTCAATACCGACGAATTAGACGCAACGGTTTCCGGTGTAAGCAAGTTGACTATCAATGAATTAAATTTGAACGGGTTGGATGCGGAGGCTTCCGGTGTAGGTGAATTGACTTTGGCCGGAACGGCTAAAAAAGCGGATATGGACGCTTCCGGTACAGCGAAAATTCATGCCTTCGATTTGGTTGCCGATACGGTGAATGCCGAAACAAGTGGTGTGAGTGAAGTAAGCTGTAATCCGACTGAATACTTGAAGGGCGAAGCCAGCGGGGCATCTAAAGTATTTTATAAGCAAGAGCCGAAAATAAAATCAATTTCTACGTCGGGAGTAGCGGAAGTAACGAAACATTAAAAGCGATGGCATTAATTAAATCGGTGCGGGGATTTACTCCGCAGATAGGAAAAAATGTGTATTTGGCTGAAACAGCCGTAATTATAGGCGATGTAGTTATTGGAAACGATTGCAGTATTTGGTTTAACACCGTGTTGCGGGGCGATGTCAATTCCATCCGCGTGGGCAACCGCGTGAATATTCAGGACGGCGCAGTAATACATACGTTGTATGAAAAATCGGTAGCGGAAATTGGTAACGATGTGTCTATCGGGCACAACGTTACCATTCACGGCGCGAAAATCGAAGACGGCGCGCTGATTGGCATGAATGCAGTGGTATTAGACCACGCCGTCGTCGGCGAAGGCGCGTTAATTGCCGCCGGCTCGGTGGTGTTGAGCGGAACAAAAGTCGAGCCGGGCAGTATCTACGCCGGTGCACCCGCCAAATTCGTCAAGAAAATCGACCCGGAACAGTCGAAAGAAATCAATCAGAAAATAGCCAAAAACTATTTGATGTATTCGGGGTGGTATAAATAATTGTTCTGTTTCGATTGTCTGTATTTGACATTTTTTGTACTTTTGTCTTTAAATATAAAAAGACAAACCAAGTGAATATAGACCAATTTATAAACTCAATCGTTCCTGCCAACTATTTTTTGACAAAATCAATGGAGTTGTCGAAAATTACGACTTCGGGAACGTTGTGGTACACGAAAAAGTTTTTGGTGTATTACTATCAAATTTTCCTTTCCGACAACATTACTTTGCGTGATGATGTAACTCATATCTGCGAAATTTTTAATGATTATATTTCTTCTTTGCCCGAAATTGTTCGGGAAGATGCCACGAAGTTTTTCTATTCGAGTTATAAAACGGCTGATTTGAGAAATAAAAATTTCCGTTTGTTCAATGATTTTGCAGGTACAAGGGACTTTCAAAATGCAACTGAACGAAATGATTATTATGAAATGGCAAAAAAATACTATTTTGCTTTTCTAATGGAATCGGGCGGACAATCGGGTGTAAAAGCATATATCAAAGAAAAATTGTACCAACCTGATTTTTGCTTTTCAAATCTCGATAATATTATAAAAGATTTCTACGGTAACCAACCGCATAACCTTGCCGGAATGAAAAACGATTATATGGCGTTTCTGCGCAATGAAAGGCAAATCTTGTTTTATTACGGATTCTTTCATTCCAAATCAAGCGGAAGTAACGATAAGGAATTTAGCAGTTTAACGCCTGTTGGCGAGTTGGCTTTGAAGGCAAATTTTTACGAATTCCTTGCACTTTGGGAGCACCAGAAAATTAAAATGATTTCCCAACCCGTTACGATAGATATTCAAAACATTAGTGGACAGCCGTATAGTTCTGATAATTTTACACTAAACTTAAATCCGTACTTGACAATTTTACAATGGTTGAAAACAAAACAAAATTTCTCAAACGATGAGTATCAATACATTATTTCGAGGTTGGAAAAACCTGTAACCGACATTGCAGAGATAGATAATCTCATTGATAAACTTGATGTTATCAAAGCAAAAGTCCAATCGTTCAATAGAAGAGCCGATATTGCAACTGAAGATTTTCAAAAAGAATGGAAAAAATATCTTTTAGGTATTCGTTCCGATTTTGATTTTGATAAAAATACAAATCCGTTGAGTATTTGCAAATTGTCAAATTCAAAGGCTGAACTGCAAAACAATGAACGATTGAACGCTTTAACTGACCTGTATTCAAAACTGTCAGAATACAAAACTGCGAAATATGCAGATTTATTTGAAAAATGCCAACTCGAAATCAGGAGGCAATACAAATGCGGATTAGAAAATACAGAATATAAGATTGACGGCAAAATAAAAATCGAATGGGACATTTACAATATTCATATTGATTTGCCGATTTTGCTTTCTACAATGCTTTTTGTAATTCAAAATGCTGAAAACATTGAATTTAAGGCAGATAATATTTCAAATTTCGTTGAACTGTTGCGAAACAAAATGCCCAATGCACTAAAATACATTGGTTTATCCGGCAAACAATCACTGACAAAAGAATTGCAAACACTGCGAAATGCAATCGAAACAGAGAATTTTGAAAAATATCTTGCCAAAGAACAAACTGATTATGAATTGATTATTACAAAGTATCAATCGGAAAGTTCGCAGGATTTGAAAGCAAAAATCGAAGTTGAATCAGATAAACCAACGCTTGTAATTGACGGAATGAACAAACGGAACACAACTTTAATTCAGTTGATTAGGGCTTACAATAATAAAACTTTCGCACAAGCGGGTGTATTAAATTGTGAATGTTGCGGCACAACTTCGTTTATCACTTTCAATGATGAAACTTATTTGGAATATCACCACCTAATTCCGTTCAGCAATTATGATGGACCAGACCATTTTCTGAATATTTACGCGCTTTGTCCGTCTTGCCACCAAAAATTACACTTTATCAAACTTTCGGAAAAGCGCAGTTTGTACGGGCAGTTATCGGCAAATAATTACATTCACAAAACCATTGTACAACGATTGAAAGAGTTGTTTAACGCAAAGAAATTGCGTTCTTATCAGTTGGAATTTTTAATGGCTGACAACGCGATAAATGAAGACGAGTATAACCAAATTTTAATGGCAGCATAATGTTTAATCATACGGAAAATACAAATAAATATCTGAATAAAGTTACGAATGGTAATTGCAAAGAAGTGTTGGCAGAATTTGATGCCAATACGATAGACCTTGTAATTACAAGTCCGCCTTATGATGATTTGCGTGATTATACCAAAGAGGCAAAGTGGAATTACAAAAGTTTTCAAGAAATTGCAAAGCAACTGTTCAGAGTAATGAAACCGGGTGGTGTTGTAGTTTGGGTGGTCGGCGACAAGGTTGACAAGGGAAATAAATCGCTTACAAGTTTCCGACAAGCACTTTATTTTCAAGAAATTGGCTTTAATATGTTTGATGTGATTATTTACGAAAAAGCCGGCTCCGGTCCACCTCACAAAAACAGATATTTCAATACTTATGAATATATGTTTGTGCTTTCAAAAGGGCAGCCAAAAACGATTAACTTGCTGAAAGACAAACAGAACAAATGGGCAAATTGCGCCACTTACGGCAATGTAACAAAACGAGAAAAAGACGGCACATTAACCGACAAAGGCAGGAAAATTGTAAATGAAATGGGAGTGCGTACAAATATCTGGAAATATACCAATGGTAAAGGTTTTGCCACAAAAGACGAAATTGCCTATCAACACCCTGCCATTTTTCCTGAAAAATTAGTACAAGACCATATTTTGTCGTGGAGTAACGAGGGCGACATTATTTTAGATCCATTTGGCGGAAGTGGAACAGTAGCCAAAAAGGCAATCGAACTGAAACGTCAATGGATTAGTATAGAAATTTCAAAAGAATACTGCGAAATAGCAGAAAAAAGAATAAAATCGGTTTTATGTACTACGAAACTATCATTATAAAAGATACCATTCAAAATGCCCAAAAAGCATTATCGGAACACAAAGATTCAATTATTGAGTCGGGTAATGCTTTTGTGTTTGTGCGAACAGAATATGATGAGAATTTTGATGTACAAAATGATTTTTTTGATGTAATCGAGTTTGGTAACAAATTAGGACTTTCTTACATTAACACGATAGTTGTTCCTACTGCAAAGCGAATTGAAGCCGAATTACCCGATAATGTACTGTATATAGTTTGGTTTGCCAAAAACAGAGAAAAAATGTTTTTCAACAAAGATTCTATGCGCGAAACGCATATCTGGAAAAATGTCGAATGGGGGAAACGCGAAAAAAATTACAATCCCAAAGGCAAAGACCCCGGAAATGTTTGGATTCCGACAAAAGATGATGGCAAAGGAAATATTACGGAACATATATTAATGGATTTACCTGCAATCATTAACCGATTATTTGCTTGCGGACACCAAGAAAATCATAAAACATTATTTATTTCCAACAATTCAAAAGATAGCGAATTATGCAACGAAAACATACAATTTATTCATTTTATAAATGAGATAAAGCCTTCTTTTCCCACAAAACAAAAAATGCAAATGGCGAGTGAAAATGCTATTCATTATCAAACCGGTTTATTTGCAAAAGTAATTTGGGGGACTTCTGAAAATATGTCGGAAATAAAAAATGAAACGGTTGATTTGGTTGTTACTTCGCCGCCTTATTGGAATTTGAAAGATTATTTTAAAAAAGGGCAAATTGGGCAGGAATCGTATCCCGAATATCTCGAAAGAATGAATAGCGTTTGGAAAGAATGTTATCAAAAATTAAAAGAAAGCGGATCGTTGTGGATAAATATAAATATTCGCGTAAAGAACAACAAACCAGTTCTTTTGCCAAAAGATTTTATCAACCAATGTAAAAAAACAGGTTTTTATTATAAAGGAATCTTGATTTGGCATAAATCGTCAGGAATACCGACTAACGACAAAAATATTGTGGACAGGCACGAATATGTACTCGTTTTTTCAAAAGGGAAAGATTTGACAATCAATGAAAAAATCTATTCTTTTGCCGATTATAAAAATAAAATTATCAACGGCGGTTTGTTTTGGAATATCAACCGAAAAGCAGGAAGTGTTGGCAAACATTACATACATCCTGCTATTTATCCGAATGATCTAGTTTCTCGAATTGTCCGATCCTGTACGGAAGAAAATCAAATCGTTTTAGACCCGTTTTTGGGTAGCGGAACAACACTAATCGCTTCCATATCAGCAAATAGAAACTGTTACGGTTATGAATATAACGAAGGTTTTAAAAGTCTGATACAAAACAGAATACAAAATGATGTCACCCTTACTTCCGATTTTACATTAACGATATAAATATCGGAATATCTTGTCCGTTGCCCCGGTGTGTTCCTGCACAAATTTTCCTGCTTTTTCCCCTGTTTCCAGAAGCAGGTGCGAATAAGCCGTTAGTTCGTTGATACGGCTGTTGAATTGGTCGGCATTGGAAATGCTGATGCCTCCGCCGGCCGTGATTAAATCCTGTGCTTCCTTGAAACGGTGGAAATTCGGCCCGAACAGTACCGGAACACCATAAACGGCCGCTTCCAAAACGTTGTGAATACCGTTGCCAAAGCCTCCTCCGATGTACGCGATTTTTCCGTAGCGGTAGATAGACGACAAAATGCCGTAGCAGTCGATAATCAGGCAATCGGCTTCCTTTATATTGGTTTCGTTGGCTTGCGAATAAAGTACGACCGATCGTTTCAGGTGCGAACGAATTTCTTGTACGTGATTTCCATGCAATTCGTGCGGGGCTAAAATCAATTTTATTTCCGCATGTTCATTGAAATACGGCAAAATCAGGTCTTCGTCTTTCGGCCAGGTACTTCCGGCAACTAAAACCATACTTTCCTCCTTTTCAGCCGATTGAACAAAAGCCTCAATCAACGGCAGATTTTTACGCTGTTCGTAAATTTCCTGCGCGCGGTCAAAACGAGTGTCGCCGGTGATACTGACATTATGTACGCCATATTTCGCCAACAGTTTTTTTGAATTTTCGTCTTGTACAAACAGATGCTCATAATTTTTCAACACTTTGCGGTAATTTCTACCATAGGGACGGAAAAAGATTTGATTGGGACGAAAAATGGCCGAAATAATGAACGTGGGAATGTTTCGTTTTTTCAACAACGTTAAATAATTCCGCCAAAATTCATATTTAATGAAAATCGCCATTTCGGGATTGACCAAACTCAAAAATTTCCTTACATTTCTTTTCAAATCGAATGGAAGATAGCAAACCACGTCGGCTTGCGAATAGTTTTTGCGCACTTCATAGCCCGACGGTGAAAAGAAAGTCAGCAGGATTTTGTATTCCGGTTTTTCCTTTTTTATTTTTTCAATCAGCGGCCGTCCTTGCTCAAATTCGCCCAGCGAAGCAGCGTGAAACCAAATGTAACGCGCTTCACTGTCAATCTGTTGCTTCAAAACAGCAAACGTTTTCTTTTGCCCTTCAATCATGAGTTTTGCCTTCTTGTTGAAAGGTGAAACCAACCGGACAATCAGGGCATAAAGGGCAATAATAATACCGTACATTATTCCTGAGGGGTGTTAGATAATTCTTCTATCGCTCTTTTTATACGGTTCACGACTTCCTCTTTACCCAAAATTTCGGTAATGTCGAAGATGTGAGGCCCTTTTGCTTCGCCAACCAACGCCAAACGGAGAGCGTTCATAATGTTTCCCAGATGATATTGACGGGCTTCAACCCAAGCGAGTACCTTTTCTTCGGTCGCTTTAGCCGAAAAACCGGGAAGCGTTTCCAAAAAACCGGCTAATTCGGTCAATTGGGCGGCGGAGTCCTCTTTCCAGCGTTTCCGAACAGTTTTTTCGTCGTAAATGGTCGGGGCAACAAAGAAAAATTCGACTTGTTCCCATAATTCTTCCATAAGATTGACACGCTCTTTGACCAATTCGATAATTTTCACTACTTTGTCGAGATATTTCGGGTCTTCGTAGGCCTGGTGGGCAATTTCGTAAAAAATCGAATTGTCGTAAGTCGGAACAATGGTGATTTGATAGGGCACAAAAACCGGTGCAAGCTCGTAATGTATCACCATATCTAAAAACAGCTTGGCCAATTCGCGGTCGGATTTCATCTGAATGTATTGATGATTAAACCATTCGCCTTTCTTATAATCGAATTTCGCACCGCTTTTGCTGCATTTTTCGAGCGAAAACAGCGCAATCAATTCGTCCATCGACAAAATTTCACGTTCGTCGCCCGGATTCCAGCCCAGCATAGCCAGAAAATTGACTACCGCTTCGGGCAAATAGCCTTTCTCGCGGTATCCCGACGAAACCTCTTCGGTCTGCGGATCTATCCATTTCAGGGGAAAAACCGGAAATCCCAAGCGGTCGCCGTCGCGTTTGCTCAATTTACCGTTTCCTTCCGGTTTCAGCAACAAAGGCAGATGCGCAAATTGCGGCATCGTCTCTTCCCAGCCCAAATATTTATATAAAGTAACATGCAGCGGCGCGGACGGCAACCATTCTTCGCCCCGAATGACGTGCGTAATTTCCATCAAATGGTCATCAACAATGTTGGCCAAATGATAAGTCGGCAGTTGGTCGGACGATTTATACAGCACTTTGTCGTCCAGAATAGACGAATTGACGCTGACTTCCCCGCGGATAATATCCTGTACCACAATCGTTTGCTCCGGCTCAATCTTGATCCGTACCACATATTGTTGTCCGTTTTTAATTCGTTCTTCCACTTCTTGCGACGAAAGCGTCAATGAATTCGTCATCGACAAGCGTGTGGAAGCGTCGTATTGAAAATTCGGAATTTCCTTCCGTCTGGCTTCCAACTGTTCGGGCGTGTCGAAAGCGATGTAAGCCAAGCCTTTGTCCAACAACGCATCTACATATTGCCGGTAAATTTCTTTTCGTTCCGATTGGCGGTAAGGACCATATTTTCCGCCGACATGAACGCCTTCGTCAAATTCGATACCCAGCCACCGAAAAGCTTCGATGATGTATTCTTCCGCTCCCGGCACAAATCGTTGAGTATCAGTATCTTCAATTCGCAAAATCAACTCACCGCCGGCTTGTTTCGCAAACAAATAGTTATATAATGCCGTTCTCACTCCTCCGATATGCAGAGGCCCCGTTGGGCTCGGCGCAAAGCGTACTCTTTGTTTCATGCAATTATTTTTTTGCAAAAATACGCATATTTATCATTTTCTTACTATATTTCGGAAAAATTTCGCGCATCATGAAAAAAGGATTTGAAATTCAACCCTACATTTATTTTATCGTTGCCACGATAATCATTGTGATTTTTTTTCCCCGCGAGGGAAAATTCCGGTATTCTTTTACTGAAGGAAAGCCTTGGAAATACAGTTTGCTCACCGCACCGTTTGATTTTCCTATTTATAAGTCGGACAAGCAGTTAAAAGCCGAAAAGGATTCCGTCAGTGCCCAGTTTATTCCGTATTTTCGGATTAATTCGGACGAATACGCCAAGCAGACCGGCCGTTTCAATGCGGATTATGCGCATTTTTCGCAAGAACATTGGACTACGGAATACAAGCGGTATTTAGACCCGATTTTGAAAGAAATTTATACTGCCGGAATTGTTTCGGTGAAAGATTATACGTTTTTGCGCGAAAAGCATTATTCCGTTTTTAAAGTCTTGCAAGAGGATAATGTAACCACTGTTCCTTATTCAACGAACGATATTTTTACGATTAAATCGGCTTATTCGTATATGTTGGATAACTGCCCAAAAACGCTGAATGTAAATGTATTACGTTCGGTCGATTTGAATGTGTATTTGCACGAAAATATCAAGTACGACGAAGAATTGTCGGAAAAAGTAAAGGCAGATGATTTGCAACAGGTTTCGCCGGCGACCGGCATGGTGCAGACGGGCGAGCGGATTGTGGATAGGGGCGAAATCATTAACGAAAAGACATTTGCTATTTTGCGGTCGCTGAAGCAAATTCAGGAAAAAGAAGCCGACGTGATGCAACGGCAAACCGGCCTCATGATTGGCGCGAGCGTTTTGGTTGCCGGACTGATGACCTGTCTGTTGTTGTATCTGATGTTTTTCCGAAAAAAGATTTACACGCGCCGGAAAGACGTTGTGTTTCTGCTGTCGATGTCGTTCCTGTTTATTTTGCTGACCGAACTTTGTGTAAATACCGGCTGGTTTAACATTTATATCATTCCCTACGCCATGATACCGATTGTTGTCCGAACATTTTTTGAGTCGCGCACTGCTCAAATGACGCATTTGATTACGGTTTTGATTTGCGCGCTGATGATACCGTTTGCCTTTGAATTTCTTCTGCTTCAATTTTTTACGTGCAGTGTCGCGTTGTACGTTTTAAAAGATTTGACCAAACGCTCGGAATTGATTAAATGCTCGGTTTTTATTATTCTGGCTTACGCTGCCACTTATCTGGGCTTACTGTTGTTTCAGGAAAACGGATTTTCCAAAATTAATTGGAATATGTTCATGTATTTCGGCATTAATTTCGTGCTCGTGATGTTCGCTTATTCGTTCATTTATATTATTGAAAAAATATTTGGCTATATCTCCAACGTAACGCTGGTCGAATTGTCCGACATCAATTCGCCGGCTCTGACACAGTTGGCCGAACGCTGTCCGGGTACTTTTCAGCATTCGCTGCAAGTGTCGATGTTGGGAACAGCTGCAGCAACAAAGGTCAATGCTAATCCGCAGTTAATCCGTACCGGAGCGTTATATCACGATTTGGGGAAAATTGAAAATCCCAATTATTTTTCCGAAAATACGCCCATAGGCAACAATCCGCACGACCACTTGACTTTTGACCAAAGTGCGCGGATTATCACGGGACACGTCCCCGACGGCGTGAAAGTGGCGGAACGTTTCGGGTTGCCTCCGGCAATTATCAAATTTATCCGGACACACCACGGCACCGGAAAAACCAAATATTTTTATAATTCTTATAAAAATAAATACCCCGACCAGCCCATCGACGAGGCGGCATTTACTTATTCGGGCATGAATCCCAACACCAGAGAAACGGCCATTCTGATGATGGCCGATGCGGTCGAAGCGGCTTCACGAAGCCTGCAAGACTACAAAGAAGAATCTATCCGACTTTTAGTCAATCGAATTATCGACGGACAAATTGTCGACGGTCTGCTGAATAACTCCCCGCTGACATTCCAGAACATTACCGCCATTAAAAATGTTTTCGTCGAAAAATTGCTTTCGATGTATCATTCGCGGGTCAGTTATCCGGAGTTGGTGAAAAAATAACCCTCGACAGTATATGACTTCGGAAGACTATAAATTATTTGAAAAAACTCAGCAGGGAGATATAAAGGCTTTTGAGCATTTGTACAAGAGTTTTCACCCCCGTATGTTTGTGTATGCCAAGCGGTGAAAGATAATTTTGATTCACTTTCCGCACTTCGTTTGTCGGAAGAAAAATACCGACGATTTTCATGGCCGAAATCAATGAAATTGTCGAAAAAGTAATAGAAAATTTATCTCCCCAAGCGAAAATTATTTTTGAAATGAGCCGCAAGAAAGGCATGAAAAGTGCCGAAATCGCCAAACAATTAAACCTTTCCGTGCGGACGGTCGAAAAACATATCTATCAGGCACTCAAACTGTTAAAAAAGCAGTTGGCCGATTATATGCCATTGATTATTCTTGTGGTACCGGAATACTGTTTTCAGTAAAATTCCAGCCTTTGATAAACAATTGTGCCTGCTTGTACTTCAAAACCACTTCGTCCCAATGACAATTAATAATCCGCTTTTCGCCCGGAAACAAGCTAATGTAATTGTCCGACCAAAACACCGGATAAAGCATTTCGCCCGTCTCGTCTTTCAACTTGAATTGAATAAAATATGCAATCACCGGTGAGGTATTGATTATTTCCAGAATAATTGGCGAAACGCCTTTGGTTTCGTTTTTTACAAAATGGATTTTCAATTCCGCTTCCGGCAAGTTTTCCAAATAACGAAAATCGGCGTATGATTTCAACGGTGTATGCACCCAATTGGTATTCGCCCAATCATATTCATCTTGCTTGGCCGACAAGCAATAAAAATTATCGGCCAGCAGATTTTGTTTTTTATCAACGATTTGCAACGACAAAAAAGCGTCTTGATTGGCTGTAGGCAATTCAACTATTTTTTTCGACGTTCCCGCCGGAACAGAAACCGGAATTTTTTCCTCATATAATAAACCGGAATTTGTCGAATACAACCGGATTATCGCTTGCGCATTGGAAAAATCGTTTAACGCTTCATTCACCGCATAAATGGCATTTTCTTTCGGATTGTAGATTAATTGTTGCGGTGCATTCGCTTTTTTGACGGCGTAATAAGCGGCTGTCGGAATTTTGTAATAATCATACAGCTGCCAATAGAGCGACGGCCATGCCGAATTGAGCATCCATTGCACTACACCGGTCGATTGCGAACGATTAGCGCGAAACGCTTCAAACATAGCCCGCGTGCCGTCGTAATTCAATACATCGGCTTTTTGCAGGTAATCGTCGAGGTTTTTCGCTTCGCCGTATTTGTGATTCATCACTTCCGTCAGTGTATGAAGCGAGTTCATGGCCGTTTTAGAAACCGTGCAATGGGCATTCCAATTTTCGTTTATCGGCCACAACTCGTCGGCCGGAAACATTTTTTGAATGGATTCCTTGACCGGAAGCTGTGCGCCGATACCTGTTTCTGTGTTAAATCCGTAAGCTCCGCCGTGAAGCGTATCAATGTACCAATAATTCGGACCGACATATTCGTAAGGGCCGTACATTTTCATTCCTGTACTGCCGGTGAGTTCGCTGCTGTACATTCCGGCCGACATCACACAGGGACGGTCGTCGGTTTGTTGCAAGATGTCGAGGTATTTTTGTTCCAATGCCGGACAGGGCAACATATCGCTTCCGACTAACCAAGCCATAATCGCAGGATGATTGCGCAACCAAACAACTTGATTTTGAAAGGATTGTGCAATGAGATTAATGTCTTTTTCGGAAGTAATACAGCCATAACGACCGTCGCAGGGTTTGCCGAAATATTCTTGCCATTCCCATTGGCAACTCCAGCCGACCATTGCCAGAATGCCATATCGGTCGCACAAATCGTAAATATTCTGACTTGTTCCCCAAATGTTTTCAAAGCGTATCAAGTTCAAATTCATGTCTTTGACGTATTGCACTTGCATTTCGTTCGTTTCGGGCGTATCCCGCAGATAGATGTCGTCTGTCCAGCCCGCGCCCTTAATTAATATCTCTTTGCCGTTGAGCTTAAATCCGCGGTGTCCTTTTTCGGTAAAATACGTTTCGATTTTACGGATACCAAAAGTCGTTTGCTGTTTCGCGGAAATCGTGTCGTCTTTTTCAAACGCTAAATCCAGCGTATATAATTCGGGATTTCCCAGACCATTGCACCACCACAAGCGCGGACGAGTGATATGCAGGTTTTTGATTTCGTTGGGCGTCAGCGTAATCGTTTTTTTCTCGCCGGGTTGCAAAACCACCGGAAAAGCAAATGAATGATTTTCAATTTTCCCAACCAATTTTCCCGAAACCGGCTGATTAGACAGGTTTTCCAGACCGGTTTGAATGGTCAGTTCCGCCTCTTCCAACGTTTCCGTATTAACGTCCGACCGGACACAGGTATTTTGCATGCGCACATCGCCGGTAATATGCAATTTCACTTCGCGGAAAAGTCCCCTGTTTTCATCTTCGGGGCGCGGATTCCAATCGACAAATCCGATATTTGGATCGCCCGCCTGTGCTTTAAAAATTTCAACAGCCAATACATTTTTATCTTCCAGCAAAGAAGTAATATCGAATGAAAACTGCCGAAAAGGGCCGTAGATAGTATCTCGCGAAGCAAGCAACTGTCCGTTCAGCCAAATATTGGCCGAATAGCTCAATCCTTCAAAATCTAAAAAAACATGTTGGCTGGGCTTCAATTCGGGGAACAAAAACTCCGTCCGATACCACCAAGACGTATCGAAAGTTGCTTTTTCCACATTTTCCACTCCGTTTTTCGTGAGTGTTCCCATCACGGTGGAAGGTACGGTCGCATCATACCACTCATTGGAAGTGGAAGGCCGTATTTTCCAATTCCCGGAAAGACTGATTTCTCTCGACCAATCCGTTTTTTCCGGACGGCAGGTCGCGCTTGCAAGAAGCAAAATTAATAACGCAATGATATTCCGAACATTCATAAGCAACTGTTTTTTTTATTGAAAAAAGGGGGACAAAATGTTCCCCCAAAGTTATGAAAAAAGAAAACTAAATTAAAAATTAGCTTTATCAATATCCCAGAAAATGCGAGTTGCACCATTATCGCTACCACCCAATTTATTTACTGCGTCGGTATAACCGGCTGCATTACCGGATTTTTCGGCAGAAGAGAACGAAAGCCGGCGAACGCCCAATTCGGTAGGAATAGCACCCTGACTGTCGTTTTTAATGATGGGGAACAACTTCGGATAGCCTGTTCTTCTCCATTCTGCCCAAGCATTGATACCTTCCGGATACCTTTCGTTTTTTTGGTCATTTTCAAAATTTCCAAAATATTCGTCAGGCTTTCCGCATTTTCAAAATCTCCGGTAAATTCTTCTTTCGCCAATTTTTCGTCTTCAATCGTGATACTTACATTAAAATTACGTTCCAACCCGCGCACAATGCTTTGTAAGGTCTGTTTTTTGAAGTAGAAAATACCGTCTTTCCATTTAATATCGTTTGTCCCGCCAATAGTGATTATCGACAATGAGTTGTTTTTGTTGTATGTCAGTTGTTCGCCCGGCTTCAATAAAATATCTTTTTGAAACGCGGCAGACACCGTATTGGCCGCGATAGAGCCTTCATACAAAACAAAATTATTGGATTTCCAGCGCGTTTTTAACTTTCTCTTTGAGTAAAGCAATCTCCAAAACTTCCTGAATATCCGTTACGTAATGGAATTGCAGGCCTTCGAGATAAAGGGTATTGATTTCTTCTATATTGCGCAAATTTTCTTTGCTCAAAATGATTTCCTTAATGCCCGCGCGTTTGGCAGCAAGGATTTTTTCCTTAATTCCGCCTACTGGAAGCACTTTTCCGCGAAGCGTCATCTCGCCGGTCATGGCCAGATTGGGCTTCACTTTGCGCTGGGTGAAAGCGGAAGCCAAAGCAGTAGTCATTGTGATACCCGCGCTGGGGCCATCTTTCGGGATTGCCCCTTCGGGAACATGGATATGTACATTCCATTTTTCAAACACTTCGTCGGAAATGCCCAACTGCGCAGCGTGCGATTTGATGTATTCCAATGCCAATGTGGCCGATTCTTTCATTACATCACCCAGATTTCCGGTTAAAGTTAATTTCCCGCCTTTGCCCTTGCTCAAACTGATTTCGATAAACAGGATTTCGCCGCCGACGGCCGTCCAGGCCAAACCGGTTACAACGCCCGCATAGTCGTTGCCCTGATATTTATCTTTCGTATATTCGATCACGCCCAAATAGTTGTACAAGTCTTTTACGCCCAATTTCGTCGGATATTCCGCTTCTTCGGCAATGGCGCGCGCGATTTTCCGTACAATTTTGGCAATTTTCTTGTTCAGTTCCCGCACACCCGATTCGCGTGTGTAGGATTCGATAATTACTTCCATCGTTTTTTTCGGAATATCAAACTTGTTTTTCGGGATACCATGATTTTCCAATTGCGTCGGAAGGAGGTGTTTTTTTGCAATTTCCACCTTTTCTTCCGTAAGATATCCGCTCACCGGTATCAATTCCATACGATCTAACAACGGTTGGGAAATGGATGCTGTCGTGTTGGCAGTCGCAATAAACAGTATTTTCGACAAATCGAAATCCATATCCAAATAATTATCGTGAAACGCCACATTCTGCTCGGGGTCTAACACTTCCAGCAAAGCCGCCGCCGGGTCGCCTTTGTAATCGTGTCCCACTTTGTCGATTTCGTCTAAAATCACGACCGGATTGGACGAACCGGCTTTCTGAATGCTTTGAATAATCCGTCCGGGAAGCGCGCCGATGTATGTCCGACGGTGTCCGCGAATTTCCGCTTCGTCGTGCAAACCGCCCAGCGACATCCGGATATATTTGCGTCCCAATGCTTCGGCAATGGATTTTCCCAGCGAGGTTTTTCCCACTCCCGGAGGGCCATACAGGCAGATAATCGGCGATTTCATATCGCCTTTCAGTTTCAAAATCGCCAAATGTTCAAGAATGCGGTCTTTGACTTTTTCCATACCGAAGTGGTCTTTATCCAAGATTTTCTTCGCCCTCACCAGATTAAAATTGTCTTTGGTATAGTAACTCCAAGGCAAAGATAAAATATTTTGAAGATACTCGGTTTGCGTCGAATAATCGGGCGAATGCGGATGCAGCCGTTCGAGTTTCTGTAATTCTTTGTCGAAAAAAGCACGCTGTTCGGTGGTGAAATTCATTTTTGCCGCTTTCTCTTTCATTTCCTTGATTTCCATTTCATGAATGTTCCCACCCAACGCTTCCTGAATATTTTTCATTTCCTGCTGTAGAAAATATTCGCGCTGTTGCTGGTCGATTTCCACCCGTGTTTTCTGACGGATCGACTCCTTAATTTCCAGCAGCTGAATGTCCCGGTCAAGAAGTTGAAGCAGTAGATTGTAACGTTCTTTCAAATCGTCGGTAGCAAGGATTTCTTGCTTTTTCTCCAGCGAAGCATCGACCGTAGTAAAAGCCAGATTGGCAATATGATTGTCGTCTTTCGATTTGCGCAGCGATTCCAAAACAAAATCCGGCAGACCGATTTTGGCTACCAATACCCGCAACATTTTTTCTTTAATCGCCTGCTGTTGCTCGCGAAATTCCTTGTCCGATTTCGCAGGCAAAATATCTTCCAATAGAGAGATTTTTCCTTTCAAAAACGGCTCTTCGGCGGTGATTTCTTCCAACCGGATACGTTTTTCGCCCACAATCAGAATGGTTGTACTGTCGTTTTCTTCCTTCGCCACATTAACAATTTGCGCCAACAATCCGACCGGATACAAATCACCGAAACTTGGGTCGTCTTCTTTTGTGTCTTTTTGGCAGAAAACGCCCAAAATACCGTCGCCTTTTTTCTGTACGGCCTGTATCAATTTGGAAGATTTGGTACGGGAGATGTTTATCGGAGTGGGCACCCCCGGGAAAAACAGCATATTTTTTAAGGATAAAATACCTATTCCTTGTTCAAAATCTATTTTATTTGCAATTTTGTCAGACATTTTTCTTATTTTTGCATGAATTATTTTCGCAGAGTGAAGTCAAATTTCGTGCAAATATATAAAAAAATGCCGTTATGGCACTATCTTTGCGGCAGAAACAGGAAGAAATTTATAAACAATTAAAAATAAATTATTATGAAGAAAAGTGTTTTTTTATTGGCAACATTATTAATGGTAGGTGGAATAACTGCACAAGCACAATTCAAATGGGGTTTGAAAGCAGGCTTGAACGTATCCAAAATTTCTTTTAGCGAAGAAGCATTAAACGACTTGACGGACGTGAGCAATTACACCGGATTTCAGGTGGGTCCTATGGTAGAATTTACCGTTCCTCTTATCGGCATTGGCATGGACGCGGCTATATTATACTCCAATCAAGGATTTAAAGGCATTGACCTTCAAAACATTAACCTTGCAACCGCACAAGCTCAAGTAAAAACGTATAAAACCAATAGCTTGTTGGTTCCGGTAAATCTTAAATACAAATTGACCTTTTTAGATGTAGTCGGTGCTTATGCAACTGCCGGCCCGTATGCTAAATTCCGGCTTTCCGATGATTTGTTAGAACAATACGAAACCAAATCGTTCGGTGCAGGGTTGAACTTCGGTATCGGCGTTGAATTGTTGGCTCATTTGCAAGTAGGCGTGAATTATCAATTAGGATTAACCGACGATTACAGCCAATCCAGCACGTTGGATCTGGCCGGCCAAGTTTTCAAAGGAAAAGACAGAGTTTGGACGGTATCTGCCGCTTATTTATTTTAAATGTATATAGACGTTATTTTACCCGTGCCTCTGGCTGGTGCTTTTACTTATTTTGTGCCTCCCGAAGTGGAGGCACAATTATTAAACCGGCAAACTCCGCTCGAAACCGGTAGTCTGGTGCGGGTGGAATTGGGGAAAAACAAGCAATACACCGGTGTCGTCTATTATATTCATACAGAAGAAATTAAAGACCAAAACATTAAGCCTGTTCTGGAAGTGATTACGCCGGAACAATTAGTTTTGCCGGTACAATTCCGCTTCTGGGAATGGCTGGCCAACTATTATTTGTGCGAACTGGGCGAAGTTTCGCGTAGCGTGTTGCCTGCCGTTATCCGCGCCAAAGAAAAACCGGCGAAACGAAAACGACAGACGAAAAAAGAAGAAAATCCCATCGTTCCGCTTCATGTTTTAAATGAATGGCAGCAAACCGCTTTCGAACAAATCCAAAAAGGGTTGGCGAAAAAAGACGTCTGCCTGCTGTATGGCGTTACTTCTTCGGGAAAAACCGAAATTTATACCCATTTGATAGATGAAATTTTGCGGACGGGAAAACAAGTGCTATATCTTCTTCCCGAAATCGCACTGACCACGCAACTCACCAACCGGCTGAAGCAATTTTTCGGGGACAAATTAGGCATTTATCATTCCAAAATCAATGAGCGTGAACGCACGGAAATCTGGAACAACCTGCTGACCGGCGAAGGCTATCAAATTATTTTAGGTGTTCGTTCGTCGATTTTTCTGCCTTTCCGCAATTTGGGATTGGTGATTGTCGATGAAGAACATGAGCCGACTTACAAGCAGCAAGACCCTGCACCGCGTTATCAAGCGCGAAATGCCGCGATTTTTTTGGCCAAACTGCACCAGGCAAAAGTTGTTTTAGGAAGCGCAACGCCTTCGATTGAAACATTTTACAACGCACAAACCGGAAAATACGCTTACGTGAAATTAGACAAGCGTTTTGAAGAAACGGAACTACCGAAAATGATACCGGTCAATGTGAAAGATTTGCGGCGGAAGAAAAAAATGAAGACGATTTTTTCACCGCTGTTGATGGAAAAAATGCAGGAAGCATTAGACAACGGCGAACAAATCCTGCTGTTTCAAAACCGGCGGGGATTTGCTCCCGGAATGGTTTGCCGGATTTGCGACTGGACGCCCAAATGCCGTTTTTGCGACATCAGCTTGACGTATCACAAGCAATCCAACCGGCTGACTTGCCACTATTGCGGACGAACCTATCATTTGCCTGAAAATTGTCCCGAATGCGGAAGCGCGGAAATTCGGGCGGTGGGCTATGGAACGGAAAAAGTGGAAGAGGACATTCAACGACTTTTTCCGCAAGCCGTTACGGACAGATTGGACACCGACACAGCCAAAAGCAAAAAATCGCTCGAAGAAATTATTTCGCGCTTTGAGCGGGGTGAAACGAATATTTTAATCGGTACGCAAATGATTTCCAAAGGCTTGGATTTTGAAAAAGTGTCGTTAGTGGGCATTCTCAACGCGGATGCTTTAATGAATTTTCCCGAATTTCGGGCGTATGAACGCGCATATCAACTCATGTCGCAAGTGGCGGGACGAGCCGGACGACGCAAAAAGCAGGGCGAAGTGATTGTACAAACTGCCAATCCCGAACATCCGCTTATTCAAATGGTTTTACAGCAAGATTACGAGGCGATGTATGCCATGCAGACCGAAGAACGACAGTTGTTCCGTTATCCGCCGTTTTTCCGCTTAATTCAAATTACACTGAAACACCGCAAGGAAGAAACTTTAAAAAACCTTTCCCGCGAATATGCAAATATTCTGCGGGAAAAGCTGGGAGACCGTGTTATCGGCCCGGATAAACCGGCCGTCGGTAAAATTCAAAACCTGTATTTGAAACGGATTTTATTGAAGATTGAAACAACTGCTTCACTTTCTATGTTGCGCGAAATTCTGGAATACGCCCAAAAACAAATCCGCAACCAACCGGATTACAAGTATTTCGTTCTTCAATACGACGTCGAGAATTAAACAATTCCCTGCGCCATCATCGCGTGCGCCACTTTCATAAAGCCCGCAATGTTTGCCCCTTTCACATAATTAATCGTGCCGTTGGCTTGCTTGCCGTAGCGCACGCATTGTTCGTGGATAGCGTTCATAATTTGGTGCAGTTTTTCATCAACTTCTTCCGCCGTCCATTGCAGATGCATGGCGTTTTGCGTCATTTCCAAGCCCGAAGTAGCTACACCACCCGCGTTTACCGCTTTACCCGGTGCAAACATCCTGCCTTTTTCAATGAACAAATCGACGGCTTCGGCCGTACAGCCCATATTGGAAATCTCTGCTACACAAAGTGTTCCGTTGTTAATCAACGTCTGTGCATCTTCTTCGTCCAATTCGTTCTGAATGGCGCAGGGCAATGCAATATCTACTTTTTGTAGCCAAGGACGTTTGCCTGCAAAAAATTCCACGCCATACTTTTTAGCATAAGGCTCAACGATGTCTTCACCTGATTCGCGCAATTCGAGCATATAGTCGATTTTTTCACCCGAAATGCCGGCAGGATCATACACGTATCCGTCGGGACCGGAAATAGTAACGACTTTTCCACCCAGTTCGGTCGCTTTCAATGCAGCCCCCCAAGCCACGTTTCCGAATCCGGAAATCGCAATGGTTTTACCCTTGATGTCCAAGCCTTTTTCTTTCAACATATTGACTACAAAATAGATACCGCCGAAACCGGTTGCTTCGGGACGAATCAGCGAGCCACCGAAATCCAACCCTTTGCCGGTGAAAGTTCCGGTATTCTCACGTGCCAATTTTTTGTACATACCATACATATAGCCGATTTCGCGTGCGCCTACGCCAATGTCGCCAGCAGGAACGTCGGTATCGGGGCCGATATGCCGCCACAATTCCAAGATAAATGCTTGGCAGAAACGCATGACTTCCGCATTCGATTTGCCTCGCAAGCTGAAATCCGAGCCGCCTTTGCCGCCACCCATCGGAAGCGTAGTCAAAGCGTTTTTAAATGTTTGTTCAAAGCCCAAAAATTTGAGCGTCGACAACGTTACGGAAGCGTGAAAACGGATACCGCCTTTGTACGGCCCAATCGCGTTGTTAAATTGCACGCGATAACCCAAATTCACTTGCACTTTGCCATTATCATCTACCCAAGGTACTTTAAACGAAAAAATACGGTCGGGCTCGACCAAACGCTCGATAATCGCCGCCTTTTCAAATTCGGGGTGTTCGTTATACACCTCTTCAATCGAAGTTAAAACTTCTTTAACTGCCTGCAAATACTCGTGTTCGCCCGGGTGTTTTGCTTCAAGTGCTTGAAGAATAAGTTCTGTTTTCATGATTTTAACTATTTAAAATAACAAAATGATATATTTTTATGATTAACCTCATTAATTGTCGGACAAATGTAAGAAATTATTCGGAGATTGTATTACTTTTGTGGAAAAATATCAGAATGAACACGAAATCGTGGGTATTGAAGGATACGTCCTTTGCCAAATTAATGAATAAACGCATATTTAATGTATTGCTGATTGCTACGCGTTACGACGCTTTTATGCTGGAAGACGATGGACGAATTGACGAGCAGATTTTTAACGAATATACATCGTTGAGTTTGCGTTATCCCCCTCGTTTTACGCAAGTTACGACCGGGCAAGAAGCATTGTCGGCGATGACGCAGACGCATTTCGATTTAGTGATTTGTATGCCGAACATGGACCATTCGGATATTTTTGCAACGGCCAATCACATTAAATCGTCGTATCCCGAAATTCCGATTGTCGTCCTGACACCTTTTTCGCGCGAAGTAACCCGCCGGATGCAAAATGCCGATTTGTCTTCCATCGATTACGTTTTTTCGTGGTTGGGAAATTCCGAGTTGTTGCTCGCAATTATCAAATTATTGGAAGACCGCATGAATTTGGACGACGATATCGCTTCCGTAGGCGTACAAATGATTTTATTGGTGGAAGATTCCGTGCGGTTTTATTCGTCTGCCCTCCCCCATTTGTATAAATTTGTGTTGCAACAATCCGAAGAATTTTCAAAAGAAGCGTTAAATGCCCACCAGCAGACGTTGCGCATGCGCGGACGCCCCAAAATCCTTTTGGCGCGTTCGTATGAAGAAGCGGAAACGTTGTACAACAAATACAAAGACCACACGCTGGGCATTGTCTGCGACATGAGTTTTTCCAGAGGCGGGAAAAAAGACAGTTTTGCGGGCTATAAATTCGGTTGTCATGTGCGGAACAAAGATCGTTTTGTGCCGATTATTTTTGACTCGTCCGAATCATCAAATAAGATTTATGCGGACGAGTTGAATTGCAGTTTTGTCGATAAAAATTCAAAAACTTTTCCGCAAGATTTGCGGAAGGAAATCATGAATAATTTCGGTTTTGGCGATTTCATCATTATCGATCCCAAGACAAAAGCCGAAGTCATGCACATTACGTCGCTGAAAGACTTGCAGAAAAAAATAGTTGAAATACCGGACGATTCGCTGATTTACCATTTGTCGCACAACCATTTCTCTCGGTTTTTCTATTCGCGTGCGATTTTTCCGATTGCCGCTTTTATCAAAGATATCGACGTCTCGGAATATCAAGATATGAACGAGGCGCGCCAGCTGATTTTTAATGCAATTGTGAGCTACCGGAAAATGAAAAATTCGGGGATTGTCGCCGTTTTTGAAAAAGACCGTTTCGACGAATATTCTAATTTTGCACGAATCGGCAACGATTCGTTGGGCGGAAAAGGACGCGGTTTGGCTTTTATGGGACAAATGATTAAACGTTACGCCACTGAAATCGAAGAACAGTTTCCGAACGCACGTATCCGCATACCGAAAACCGTCGTGCTGGCAACCGATATTTTCGACGAATTTATGGAAATCAACGACTTATACGGCATCGCTTTGCAGGATTTGCCGAACGAAGATATTTTGCGCTATTTTTTGAGGGCAAGTCTTCCGAAATGCTTGATTGAGGATTTGACTGCCTTCTTTGAAGTGATTAAAACGCCCATAGCCGTTCGTTCGTCGAGTTTGTTGGAAGACTCTCATTATCAGCCGTTTGCCGGAATCTACAATACTTACATGATTCCGAAGGTCGAAGACCACTACGAAATGTTGGAACGGGTCAGTAATGCCATCAAAGGCGTGTATGCATCGGTATTTTTTAAGGACAGCAAGGCGTATATGACTGCCACACAAAACCTGATTGACCAGGAAAAAATGGCGATTGTCTTGCAGGAAGTAATTGGAAAAAATTATGACTGCCGGTTTTATCCGACTTTTTCGGGAGTGGCTCGCTCGCTCAATTTTTATCCGATAAAAAACGAAAAGCCGGAAGACGGTATCGCTAACGTGGCGTTAGGCTTGGGCAAATACATTGTCGATGGCGGTATTACACTGCGTTTTTCTCCCCTTCATCCGCACAACATTTTGCAAACGAGCAGCGTGGAATTTGCATTGAAAGAAACCCAGACGAAATTTTATGCATTGGATTTAAAATCGCTGATTTCCGACCAATTATCGACCGACGACGCCTACAACCTGCTGAAACTCCCGCTGAAAGACGCGGACGAAGACGGTGCGTTGCAATACATTGCTTCGACTTATAATCCGGAAGATCAGGCCTTGATGGACGGTTATTATCCGGAAAAAAAACGAAAAGTGATTACGTTTTCAGGCGTCTTGCAGCACGATGTTTTTCCATTGGCGAGTATTTTAAACACCGTTCTGAAATGGGGACAGGAAGAAATGGGGCGTCCCGTCGAAATCGAATTTGCGGTCAATCTCGAAAAAAATGCCGACAAACAGGCGGAAGGCGTTTTTTATCTGTTGCAAATCCGTCCGATTGTGGATAGCAAAGAAATGATAGAGGAAGACTTGATGAAAATCAGTGTCGAAAACACGATTTTGTACTCCAATCATGCGTTAGGACACGGCATTATTAACGACGTACGCGACATTATTTATGTTAAAACCGACGGCTTCAATGCCGGCGACAATCCGCAGATAGCCAATGAAATCGAACAATTGAACAAACAAATGGTAGCGGAAGGTCGAAATTACATTTTGGTCGGTCCCGGCCGTTGGGGAAGCAGCGACCCCTGGCTGGGCATTCCGGTGAAGTGGCCGCATATCTCTAACGCCCGCCTGATTGTGGAGTCGGGATTGGATAAATACCGTATCGAACCCAGCCAAGGGACGCATTTTTTCCACAACCTGACTTCGTTCGGTGTAGGATATTTTACCGTCAATCCCTACATTCAGGACGGCGTTTTTGACGAAACGTTTTTGAACGGCCAACCGGCATTGAAAGAAACACAATTTCTACGGCATGTCCGCTTCGAAAAACCGGTGATGATAAAAATGGACGGCAAGAAAAACAAAGGAGTGGTGATGAAACCGTGAAAACGAGTTTCCTCTGCCAAAAATCTTGCTTATCTTTTGGAATATCGAAAAAATATACTACTTTTGCACCACGAAAAACGAAAACGTTGGCGAGATAGCTCAGCAGGTTAGAGCGCATGATTCATAATCATGAGGTCCCGAGTTCAATCCTCGGTCTCGCTACAATAAAAATAACCTGTCTTTGCCTGTTTTGCAAGGCTGGATTCTTGCTATTCACAACGTAGGCAAAGAGCCTACGCTGAACGATTTTGCAAATTAATTATCACTCTAAACAAAAAATTATAGCCACAAGACAAACAGTTATTAATTTTTTCATACAATCGTTTACTTAATCATTATTTTTTTGCCATTGTTCGTAAAAAGTCGATTTCCGACTTCAAATGTCCTATTTCGTTTTCCAATGTTTGAATCAATTTCTGCGTAGTTTCTTTATTTTCAATGTTTAGACTGTCAATATAGCTAATAGCATAAGTATTATCATGATTGGTTTGACTCTGAATTGTCAGTTTAGTAGAATCGAAAAAAGTCAAAATATCTGTTTCCAAAACTTCGGCGATTTTTTGCAACCGGTCTATCGTAAGTTTGATTTCCTGACTTTCAATCCGTGCATACGAAGCCTGCGTAATATCTAATTGGGATGCCATGTATTCCTGAGAGAAACCTTTTTGCTCTCGCAACCGCCTGATTTTATATCCGATATTATCCATACATTCGTACAATTTTTCGTGTTTTGGTTACAAATTTACAACTAATTTATCATCAAACAAAAGAATAACAAGATATTTAAAACCGGTATCTAATCAGAAAAACAGGCACCTGGAGACTTCGCCCAACTGCTTCGCAACATTGAACATCACACTACGATGAACAGGGCAATAAAGGCTTTTACTGTTAAATAATTCTATACTCTTTTACATCCTCATCATTATCGTATAAACATTCCCAATAGACAATTTCATTGTTTAACAATCTTCTGTTTCGCTATTTTGTATTTCAACTGATATGGTTGAGGTATTTTACTAAAACCAACCTTATCTATATTTTTTACAAAAGTCCCATAATCATTAGCTTCCCAAGCCTTTGCAGCAGTTTCTAATGTTTGTTCTTGCAATAATTGACTAGTATAATTATTAGCTTCTATTATTCTAAATTTTATAAAAGGGGCAATATTTCCTTTCAATATTTCAGTCCCTTCTTTTGTTTCAAAGAAAAGAGAAAGATTACTAACAAATTTTTCAGATGTAACTCGCTCTATATCTAATGTAGAATTAAATACATTTTTCATGGCATTGTTATCTAAAGGCAGTGTATCTCCTATCCTTCCAATTGCTATAAAACAAGAATTTTCATAATTGTTATAGACAATACGAATCTCAACAGCAGAAGATTTAAATTGGAGAACGTTTTTTAATTCTTCTTCCATTACAAACCCATATTTTTGAAATATAGGAAAAAGCTTAGTCTTTACTAATTTATTAAATTCCATAACTCAAATTATTAATATGGTAATGGTGGCATCCATGCTCCCATTGCCGGATTGTATATCCAACCACGAGTTTCTAAAATATATCTTTCAGCATTTAAAAAACCATTTGTAGGTATTAAATTGCCATTTGTCAATCGGTATGAGTCATATATGGGATTACCAAGCCCCATTTCATAACGTAATGCACCATAGTTGGCTTTCCAATTCAGTGCGGGAGTACCTTTGTTCGGTAGATGTAGCATATAGTCTCCTGCTTTCCAGCCCGATGATTTTGTCGTTTGTTCTGCTCCCCATTTAAATAAATTTAATCCTCCCTTTGTCTTACTAATAGAAGTATAAGCCATATTTGCATATTTCCCTGCAAGTTTAGCCCCCTGCGCAATTTCGGAACCCACGCCCAGTGTGAGCATTTCAGCAGCAGTATAAAGAAACTGATCGGCTGCCCCCCAATAATTCCCTGCACTCAATGCATCGCTGGAACGCTGCGCAGCTCCATAAACAGGAATCTCCATCGATAAGTCATACCAAAAGCCTTGGGTGTCTTCATATAACCCTTGTTCAGGAGTAGTTTGCTTTTTTCCATTCAAAGGTATTTCACCGCCTCCACCGGCAGAGGTTGTCCAACGAAACTTCCAATCCGAACGGGATCCTATAATGGTTAATTCTACACCTCCCACTACAATACCACCCCAGC
>BNTW01000028.1 GCA_025996895.1 Bacteroidia bacterium
AAGTTTTGTCGAAGTACCCCGTCAACATAATCACGGAGAAGAAAACGAAAAGATCAAAGCGGGTGAAGGGAAAGAATTGTGGAACGATAAGCCCCACAAGAAATGTCAAAAGGATATAGATGCTCGCTGGACAGAGAAAAACAAAGAAAAATTTTATGGCTACAAAGATCATATAAAAGGTGACATAAAAAGCAAACTCATAAAAACATATAAGGTTACCGATGCGTCCGTACATGATTCGCAGGCAACGGAAGATTTATTGGAAGACAGTGACAAGGGTCAATCAGTGTATGCCGACAGCGCCTATTCAGGCAAACCCATAGCCGAAATATTGGATAGTAAAGGAATTGAAAGTCAGATACATGAAAAAGGATACAGAAATAATCCATTAACGGATGAACAAAAAACGAACAATAATATCAAATCGAAGACACGTGTACGCGTGGAACACATTTTTGGATTTATTGAGCAAAACATGCACGATTTTTACATTCGCTCCATTGGTCTCAAACGAGCCACCTCAATTATCGGGTTAATTAATCTGACATACAATATTTGTCGCTACGAACAAATTGTTCGGTTGCAACTCTTACCGATAGGACAGTAACTATATGATAGATAGATAGATGAATTTTGCAAAAAATAGTGCTAAAAAGTATGATTGGATAGAAAATTTTGTATAAATTCGCAGTGATTATTTCAGTTGGGATTAATGGACTTCGTTTCATCCGGGATAGTCTCCTCTTAAAAGAGTCGGACAATGACTCCGTGCGAGAAAAAAGTAATTTTTAGAAGTCCCCATTAATAGTATTGTATTATGCGGATTGTCAGATTTCAAGGCGGATTAGGGAATCAAATGTTCCAGTATGCTTTTTATGAAGCATTAAAATTTCATCAAAAAGGAATTGTTTTAGCTGACATACGTGCATACAAATTCAATCCTTGCCATAATGGTTTTGAAATACATTCTATTTTTAACTCTCAATTAGACTATAGCATATCTTCTTATACTTGGTATAAAATTCTAAATTATATAACTGGAAGAAAACTATATATCCAAGATAAACAGGTAGGGAAATTTGATTCCTCTTATTTGGAGAAGAAAAATGCAATATATGATGGATTTTGGCAAACGGAAAAATATTTTTTACCTGTAGAAAATAAGATAAGGAAAATATTTCAATTTAATACATCCTTAAATGATCTTAATAAAGAGATATTGGAAAAAATTCAATTAACTGATTCGGTTTCAATTCATGTAAGACGAGGAGACTATTTAGAATTTTCTTGTGCATTAGACAAAAATTATTATTATCAAGCTTTGAATTATTTGGAGTCGAAGATAAAATCTGCAACCTTTTTTATTTTTTCGGATGATATTTTATGGTGCAAAGAACATCTGAACTTCCAAAACAGTTATTATATAGATTGGAATAGCGGAGCTGAAAGTTACATAGATATGCAATTGATGAGTAGTTGTAAGCACAATGTCATAGCTAATAGCTCTTTTAGTTGGTGGGGTGCATGGTTGAATAAGAATCCGGATAAAATAGTTATTGCTCCTCAAAAATGGTTTAATGCAATGGGAGAGCCTGATATTATTCCAGAATCTTGGATAAAAATTTAATGAATATAAATTATGATAAAATTCAAATCTAAAATTAAAACATTTTTTCTTTATTTGAAAAGAAAACGTCTTTATAACAAATAATTTAATATTATCATGAACAACAATTCATCTCGTATTGAATACATAGATGCTCTTAGAGGTTTTGCCATACTATCCGTGGTTATGGGACATATTCTATTTTTTGGTCGTGGCTATCAGCTTAGTAGTTGGTTATATAGGCTAATATACCTATATCACATGCCATTGTTTTTCTTTTTGAGTGGATATGTTACCTATCAACCGATAAAAAAACAATCATTTGTTGATCTAAGAAAACAAATCAAAAAAAAGATACTAGGCCTAATGATTCCTACGGTAGTAATCATTAGTGTAGCAGCATATATTCATACAAATACTATTGAAAGAGTACTGTTTGATCCGATGAAAATCGGTTATTGGTTTACTTTTGTCCTTTTTCAAATTTTTATCTTATATTATTTTGTGAAGTTCGTTACAGATAAGTATTTATCAAACACAGGAGAAACCGGTATTTTCTTGTTCATAATTCTGATTTCATACATTCTTTCTAATTTCCGATTCTATTTGGACATTTCTTGGATAAAGATTTTGAGTTTTAGTCAAGTAATCAGTTATACTCAATTCTTTTTTATCGGTTTATTAGCTAAAAAATATCAAAATAAATTTGTTAAATTGTGTACAAAACAAGCGTTGATCACTTTTCTATTTATGGTTTTTGTAATCCTGTTTTATCTGAATGGAGATAAAGAATTTTTATTTTATAAAGTAACCTATTATATCTTAGTCTATTGTACATTATTTTTAGTATTCATTCTGTTTTATAATTATCAATCTTTTTTTTCTTCATACACACCTATTGGAAAAGGATTAATATACATTGGGCAACATACATTGGAAATCTATTTTTTGCACTATTTTTTCTTGTTCAAGTTACCGGAATTAGCTCTGTATTTTAATGATTGTCCTGAAAATTGTGTATTAATGATACTTACTACAGTCGTACTCAGTGTGATAATTATTGTTTTCTGTTTATTAACAATGAAAATAATTAATATCGTAAAACCTGTTTCGTTTCTTTTGTTTGGTCCTGCTAAAAAAATAAAAAAATGAAGTTATCTATCATTACGATCAATCTAAACAATCAAAACGGTTTGCAAAAAACCATAGAAAGCGTTATTTCTCAAACATTTGAAGATTTTGAATATATAGTTATTGATGGTAGCTCAGTAGATGGTAGTGTTGATGTCATCAAACAATATGCTGATAAAATTAATTCTTGGGTCAGCGAGCCGGATACCGGTATTTATAATGCTATGAATAAAGGTATTACCTGTGCTAAAGGAGAGTATTGTTTGTTTTTAAATTCCGGAGACGGATTACTTCATTCGAATACTTTATCTGAATTGTTTGCTCAACATTTTGATGAAGATATTGTGTATGGAAATGTTATCAAATGCTCAAAATCAAGTGAAGAATTAAATAAAGGTATTGCTAAATCGGATATTAGTCTGTATGATTTAGTTGTCAATCGAATTAATCATCAAGCATGTTTGATAAAACGAGAATTATTTAGTAAATTTGGACTTTATTCGGAAGATTATCGAATTGCTTCGGATTGGAAGTTTTTCTTGGATACGATCATAGTAGGAAATGTATCGATAAAGTATGTGGATATGAATATTTCTTTTTTCGACGAAGAAGGAGTCAGTTCGACAAACAGGGGAAAAGCGCATGAGGAAACGATGGGAATTTTGCAATCCACCATTCCGGCGCGAATATTGTCGGATATAAAAGAGTTGGACAGATATAAACGTTCGACGGTGGTGAAAATGTATGATAAGTTGTTAAAGAATAAGATTTTGTTGAAAATATATAATAGGATTTTGCATTGAATCAAATAGGGAAAAAATATTGTATTGAAAAATTGCGAAACAGTTTGCCGATAGAAATTACCGGCGAAGAGTATAAGGGCAACTATGAACTAACTAGGGAAAGCGCGCAACGATGGATACTTAACAATTTGCGGAGAAAATATATTATTGCCGACACATGTGAAATTATAGAAATATCGAAAATAGGTGCTCAAAAAGTAACATCTCATAGTGCAGGTAATGAGGCTCATTTGAAATCAATATTTGCTATACCTAAACTAATTGAAAACTGTATTTTTATTGAAGAAAGACAGGCAGAGAAAAAAAATAGCATATATAGCAGTTTTCGTTATTATGTTGTTGGATTAAAGATAGGAAATATAGATTATACGATAAAAGTAACAATAGGAGTAAAAGGAGATAAAAAATATTACGATCACGCTTTAACGATGTTAGAAAAAGAAAAGTTGATTGATTATGTAAATCAACCAACTTTAAATGGTTTTAAACCGAACGGAGCAGAAACTACCTACCGTTCTTATACCGTTGGCAAAGATACAAAACTATTTTCAATTCTCCAAATAAATAATAATATGATACCGAAAATTATCCATTGTTGCTGGTTAAGCGGAGATCCGTTGCCTGCATTATATCAAGAATGTGTGGATTCGTGGAAAAAACACATGCCCGAATATGAGATTATGCTTTGGGATATGAATCGTTTTCCCGTAGATAGTGTTTTATTTGTCAAGCAAGCAGTTGAAGTGAAAAAATGGGCGTATGCTGCCGATTACATACGATTATATGCTTTGTATCATCATGGCGGTATTTATTTAGACATGGATGTCATGGTGTATAAATCATTTGATCCATTCTTGATCCATTCCGCATTCAGTAGTGTGGAATTTGATCCTCGTATATTTTATCCCCAAGTCAAAAAGAAAAATCCGATTGGTTGCGGTATTGAAGCTGCTGTGTTGGGCGCAGAGAAAGGACATACTTGGATAAGAGATATTATGGATTTTTATAAAGATAAAGAATTTATCAATGATCCGAAATATTATTGGAAGATTATTATGCCACGTGTTTTGACTCAAGTTTCGGTCGAAAAATACGGATTCAAATATGTGCCGGTGTATCAGGTGTTGGATCAAGATGTTCATTTGTATCCGCCCGATATTTTTTCTCGCAACAGCTATAAATTTACCTGTAGCGATATTACAAAATTAGGAGATGATAATCCTATTGAATATTCAGTACATCTCTGTGCGCATAGTTGGTATGAAGGTGCTAATCAACAAGGTTTTGTTTACCGGACGAAAAAAATAATATTGAATGTATTTGGAAAAAAACTGATACATGTATTGCAAGCTTTGTTTCGTCCTCAAAAATATTTTTCAGTATAGATATGATACCGAAAGTTATTCATTATTGCTGGTTTAGCGGAGATCCACAACCTCCTTTTATTCGTAACTGTATTAACAGTTGGAAAAAGGTAATGCCTGATTATGAGATAAAATGCTGGGACGACAATAGTTTCGATTTCGACAGCGTGCCGTTTGTCAAACAAGCGATTGAAGCAAGGAAGTGGGCTTTTGCCGCGGATTATGTCCGCTTATATGCACTTTATACAGAAGGAGGTGTTTATCTGGATTCGGATGTAGAAGTATTCAAACGATTTGATTGTTTTTTACATAGTGATTTCTTTATTGGAACAGAAAGAATCTCGTCAACGGAATATCTGCCGGAAGCAGCGATTATGGGCGCTCAAAAAGGACACGTGTTATTGCCGAAATGTATGGAATATTATCAAAACAGGAATTTTGAATTGCCGGAAGATGAAACGAAATGTATAACAATTCCCCGTGTCATGAATCCTATTCTAAAATTATTCGGTTATGAGCAAAAGGACGAAACACAAAAGTTGCAAGCCGGAATAACCGTTTATTCTACCGATTTTTTTGACAATGGTTTGATACGACCTAAAACTGACATATATGCTTGGCATAAGAATGCCGGATCGTGGTTGTCAAAAGAAACGCAACGAGGCAGATTGTATAAATGGGCAAAAAAGTACGACTGTTTGTCGATTTATCGTTTAATAGAAAAGGTTATAAATAAGCTGAAAGGACTGAAAAAATGAAAATCCTCCAAATAGCTAACGGCGATTTTTTTTCCACTTATGGTGGAGGACAAGTCTATGTCAAAACCTTGGTAGACGAAATGATCAACCAAGGTTTGGATGTTACTGTTTTTTCGTTTGTTAATAAAAAATCAGCTGTATCTATTCAAAAACAAAATTATAGAGGTATTGATCTTTATGAGATTTATCAAAAGGATGAAGAGGTCATAAAAGCACTTATCAAACAAATTTCCCCTGATATTATTCATATTCATGCGGAGAAGGCTATGATTTCCAAAATTAGTAAAGAATTATCCATTCCAAATGTTGTTACAGCACATCATGGAGGGATCGTTTGTCCGGCAGGAACGTTGATGAATTGCAAAGATGAAATTTGTCATGTACCAGTTAGTCATCAACATTGTTTGGGTTGCGTGTTGCGAAATACAAAAACCGGATTATTTTGGTATCCAATATTGAAAAAGTTCCCTGTTTCATTTCGTTTGAAAGTCGGGATTTTTTTATCTAAACTTCCGTTTATTTATTTTGTTACGCCTATTATGAGTTCGGATTTATATATTGAGTACAAAAAAAAGGAATGGAATGCAATTATCGAAAATACAGATACGATGATAGCACCTTCTTATGCGATTGCCGATAGCATGATATTGAACGGGTTCCCGGAAGAAAAAATTAAAATTGTGCCGCATGGAATACAGAGTTAAGTTTTTTTACGTTGGTCGTATCGGTTATATTAAAGGTATTCACAATCTCTTGAAAGCATTTGTTGATTTGGATGCTACGTGCTGTGAATTGCATATAATCGGTGATACAAACGGAAAATATGCACAAAAATTAATTCAGCAACATAAAAATTATTCAAATATTATTTTTTATGGAAAGATAAATCCGGAAGACATTTCAAAAAATATTTGTAAATTTGATGTTTTAGTTCATCCTGCTATTTATATGGAAGTTTTTGGTTTAAATATCGGAGAGGCTTTGTTGGAAAAGAAACCGGTTATTGCTACGCGATGTGGTGGTGCTGAAATGCAAATCGAAGATAAAAAAAATGGATTGTTGATTGAGCCGAATGATGTCAATGAATTGAAAAATTCCATGCAATGGATGCTGGATCATCCGGAAGAAGTTCAACGGATGTCGGAAAATGTTGATAAAAATGTAGTTTTGATGAAAGAGCATGTTAAAAATTTAATTAGCATATATGAAGAAGCGAGTCTGCATTGATATAAATTCGATATTGCCTATTATTTCACGAGGTTATTTGACCGGAGTAGGTCGCACAACATACGAATTAGTTACAGCTTTAGACAAAATGAAAGAAGAGATACCTTTCGATATTGTTTTATACTCGCAAAATACTAAAAATATTTCTTCAAAAAATTTAGGATTTTCCTTTGAATCAAAACATATTTCTTTGCCATATCGAGAATCTACCAATCGGATACTATCTTTTTTTTCCATTCGAGAATATTTTGCGAAAGCTGATTTGTGGCATTGCCCACATAATTCCGATTGGGTGGGTCGTTTGAGTAAGACTATATTTACTATTCATGATTTGATTATTTTGAATTGTAAGAATGAATTTCCATGGAAAGAAGTTGAAAAAGTAAAGAAAGAACTGCCTCCATTGCTGCATCAATGCAAAGCAATTATTACTTGTTCCGAATCATCCAAAAATGATCTGATCCGTTTTTTTGATATAGATCCGGACAAAATTCATGTTACTTATTGGGGGGTCAGACATGATTTATTTAAACCGCTTACAGATAAAGAAGATATAAAGAGTTATTTATGGAAAAAATACAATATCAATAAGCCCTATTTTTTTTCTGTATCTTGTGGTTATGGAAGAAAAAATACTTTGCAATTATTGGAAGCTTATCTTCAATTATTAAAGAATAATCCGGATAATGATTTGGTTGTTATTTGGAATAATTATGGAGAAGATGTTATACAACTTTTAGAAAAAAGTAAAGATCGGATTCATATCCTGAATAATGTGCGAGATGAAGATTTGGTTCGATTATATAGTGCTGCTACATCGTTGTTTTTTCCATCTTCTTATGAAGGATTTGGATTGCCCATACTTGAATCCATGGCCTGCGGTATTCCTGTGGTTACTTGTGATAATAGTTCTTTAAGAGAAGTAGGAGGAGAGGTTGCTATTTACACTCCAAGTCCGGATGTTTCCGATTTAAAAAAAGTAATGGAGAATTTTGAGAATGGCAACTATAATGTAGCTTCTTTATCAAATAAAGGAATAGAAAGGGCTTCTACATTTACATGGAAAAAATGTGCGAGGGAAACACTGGATATTTATAAAAAACAGATGATATGATACCTCAAATTATTCATTATTGTTGGTTCGGAATTAAAAAACCTCTGATAGTTGAAAAATGTATCAAGAGTTGGATGCGAGTTATGCCTGATTATGAAATCAAATGTTGGGATGAGAATAGTTTTGATTTAGAAAGCGTGCCATTCGTCAAGCAGGCTTTTGAAAAAAAGAAATGGGCTTTTGTGGCCGATTATGTTCGCTTGTATGCACTTTACACAGATGGCGGAATTTATCTTGATACAGATGTATATGTATATAAACGTTTTGATGATTTTTTACATCAGGTTGTATTTTTTGGCACAGAAACGAGAGATGCAACGGATAATCCCGTATTTGCCATTGAATCGGGAATTATAGGTGCGGAAAAAGGAAATAATTTCATCCATCAATGTATGGAATATTATCAAAACAGGAATTTTATCTTGCCTAATGGAGAATTGGATTTGACTGACATGCCCACCGTATTGGTATGCAATGCAGAACCATTTGGCTACCAAAGAAAAAACAGTTTGCAAAAATTAGAAAACAATATAACCATCTATCCTACCACATTTTTTATTAATTTCAACAATCCGTTTGATTCACAGGTTTATGCTTTTCATAAAGGAATGAATTCTTGGTTACCTCCACATGGGAGATTATACGAATTTTGTAAACGTCAGGATATGATGCACTTTTATCGTTGGATAGAAAAAATTATGTCCATACTGAGAATGAGAAATACCTGACAATCATGTACAAAAATAATTTTGATTTTTTGAGATTATTGTTCGCAACTTTTGTTATAGTAACACATTCTTATACGATAGTTGGAATACCTGATATTGATTGGATTTATCAAATTTCAGGTGGACAAACTCATTTTTCATATATCGGCGTAAGAGGTTTTTTTATCATCAGTGGATTTTTGATTTATCAGAGTTTGGTTAGAAGTAAATCGTTAGAAGATTATTATTGGAAACGGTTTTTACGATTATTTCCTGCTTTGTTTGTTATGCTATTGTTAACAACTTTGCTGGGTTATTTTGTATATGAAAATACGGAGATTCCCTATTGGAGAAATGAAACGGTTTGGAGCTATTTGCCTCATAATATCACGTTGTTTCATTTGCAATACAGTATTAATGGTGTTTTTGAAAATAATCCATACCCTTCCCAAATCAATGCTTCGTTGTGGACAATCCCCTATGAAGTTATTTTCTATATAGTACTTTCGGTTTTATTTTTTATCAAAAATGAAAAGAGCAGACAAATACTATTAGGGATAGGATGTGGCTTGCTGATAGCATTCAATATCTTATTTCTTCATCGTTTGGGAAGAATCGGATTGTATGTCAATTTGGGGCCGTTTTTCTTTGGTGGCGCATTTCTTGCTTCTGTTCATTTCGAAAAGAACATCAAACAGTATCCTGTTTATGCAATCATTGGGTGCTTGCTTTTGATTATTTTTACTGGATTAGGGTATTTTTCATATGTGAAATTTTTACTTATTCCATTGATTCTCTATGTTGGAATGTTCAGTACACCCTATCTTTCCGGTATTGGAAAGAAAATAGGAGACTTGTCGTATGGAATTTATATATATGCTTTCCCTGTACAACAAACCTTGATTCATCTTATCGATTTAAATTACCTCGAATTAATGCTTTCCAGTTTTTTTGTAACTCTTGTATTGGCTTTTTTATCTTGGCATGTAATAGAAAAGAGTGCATTAGAAAAGAAAAAAACACTACCATCGGTTTATTTAAAAAAGAAATTATGGACACATATTCGGTCGTAATACCTACTTATAACGGAGAGTGCTATATAGAACAAACGCTGTTGTCTGCCTTAAATCAGAAAAGAGCCTTTGACGAAATTATTGTGTCCGATGATAATTCTACCGATAGAACTTTGGACATTTGCTACAACTACAACAATAAAATCAAGATATTCAAAAACGAAAATGGCCCCTCCGGTTTTGTGAATGGATGGAATAATGCAATAGCCAAAGCAACTGGCGATTATGTTTCTATTTTGCATCAAGATGATTTGTTGGATGCATCTTTTTTGTTGAAAATGGCGAAACTTTGCGAGAACAATCCGGATGTATTGCATCTTTTTTCTACTTGCAACTATTTAGATGAAAAAGGGAAGGTTACCGGAGTTTCTTTTCCGGCAACTGATGAAATGGTTCGTTATTCTGGTTTGGAATATGTCAAAGCGTATCAGAATTTGGGAAATCTGCATATTCACAGGGTACCGGGAGTGATTACGCACCGGAGTATTTTTGAGAAAATACAATATCATCCGCAAGCAGGTCATATCGCTGATGATGATTTTTTCTATCGGGTAGGAATGTTTACAGATGTGATAGGTATTTTAAAACCCTTAGCTTCTTATCGAATACATAATCAATCGGAAACCGGGAAATTGGACGATGGCAAATTAGTGAAACGCTTGATTGATGATTATTCTTTTCAAGTGAAGCAATGGAAGCATAGCGATTTTTTGGATGAAGAGGCATATAACTTTTTTATACGAAATTTGAAAAAATTCAAAAAGCGTTATTTGGGTTATGGCATAAAACAATTGGATTTGAGTAAAATAATTTATGCATTGAAATGAAAATAGTTTATATTGTTGGTAATTTAGGTAATTCAGGAGGTATAGAACGGGTACTTTCTACAAAAGCGAATTATTTTGCGGACCTGATCGGATACGAGGTTCATATAATTGTGGGTGGAAAACGACCGAATTCTTTATTTTATCATTTTTCGGATAAAATAAATTTCCATTTTTTAGCTATTGATTTTCCTTCTCAAAAACCTTGGCATTATATGATAGGAACAAAAGAAAAGGAACTATATTATAAGAAAGTTCAGCAATTATTAGTACGCATAAAACCGGATGTTACAATCAGCTTGTTTGGACAAGATGCTGAATTTCTTTATAAGATAAAGGATGGTAGCCGGAAAATATTGGAATTTCATTTTACAAAAAATTACTTAAAACATTTAGGAGAATCTTTGGTCAATGATAAATATCGGTTTTTCAGAAAATATTGGTTACTATTCCTTCAAAAACGGGAAGAACACATTGCTGAAAAATATGACCATATAGTTCTTCTGACTCAAAAAGATAAAGAACTTTGGGGTGGTGGTGATAAATTTGAGGTGATTCCTAATCCCTTATCTTTTACGACAGATAAACAGGCCGCCTTAGAAAATAAACTCATTGTTTCTATGGGTAGATTAGTCTATCCCAAAGGATTTCAGTATCTTATTAGGGCTTTTTCCTTACTGAAAGATAAATATCCGGATTGGAAAATTACTATCTATGGAGAAGGCCATGATAAAGAATTGCTGCAAAAAGAAATAAATACACTATCTTTGCAGGAGAATATTTTTTTGAAAGATCCGGTACAAAATGTTGAATCGGTATTATTGGAAAGTTCTTTGTTTGTTTTGCCTTCATTGTATGATGGTTTTGGTTTGGTGTTAACAGAGGCGATGGCTTGCGGAGTTCCATGTATTGCATTTGACTGTGAATGTGGGCCATCGGAAATTCTCACGGATAATCAAGATGGTTTTTTAGTCGAAGTTAAAAATGTAGAAGAATTGGCTAAACAGATGGCCGTTTTAATGAGTGATATTCAACTGAGAAAAGCGATGAGAATCCAAGCAAAAGAAAATGTTCAGCGATTTGATTTGATTCGGATAATGGAAAAATGGGAAAGATATTTAAATAATTAAGCAAGCATTCAATGTACACAATAATTAATTATATTTTATTTGTACTTATCTATATCTTTAGTTTAAGATATATATTTACACCTATTGTTTTAGTAAAAGGTCCGGTAAAGAAGCGGAGTATGTTTCCGGTAACCGGTACGCAACGATTTCTTTTACTGGTGTTGTTTACCGGTCTTTTTTCGCTGGGTTCTTTGATGGCCAACCGGATGCTTTTCAATATCATTGTATGCCTGATTGCTTTTTTTGTGGATAAGAACAAGCCGGTCTTGAATGGAATATTTTTTATCTACACTCTTTTTATATTTTGGTTGATTTATGAGATTGTTGTCTCTCCTGTAAAAGGTTACGGATTCAGGGTTTTTCTGAAATATTTGTATCCTTTTTTAGTATTCATTGTAGCTGCTAAAGTTACAACTACTTCATTATTCGTTTATAAAGCTGTAAAAGTTGTTTTTGAAGTAGGATTATTAGGAGTTCTCTATCTTCTTGTTCTATCAAGGATTCCATTTATTAATGGAATAGTAGGTGCTGTTATCTTTTGGTATCCGGGAATTTTAGATTTTTTAGTTCTACCTATTTGTATTGCTTTAGCCTATTATACTTTGCTGAAGAAGAAGAAATACATAGCCTATATCGCACTCTTTGTTGTTATCAATATCATAATGGTGAATCGTACCGGAATATTAGCAGCTTCGGTAGCTATTATTTTGTTTTCAATTATTCGCTATAAAATAAAATCACTTCCATACGTTGCTGTAGGTGCAGCTATTTTGTTAGTGGCTATATTGTATGTTCCCAGTGTCAGGCAAAAAATGTTCAAGAAGAGTTTGACTACGGAAGAAATTATAGAAAATAGAGAAACCCTTACTACGGATGATATTGATTCCAGTGGACGGTTTGCTATGTGGGAATGGAGTATGGATCGGTTTTATAAAGGACATGAATGGACTGGTTCTGGTTTAGGCGTTCTGCAAGAGCGATTTTATTCGTTAAATCACCCTTTTGGTAATATACGGATTGTGCACAATGATTATGTCCAATTATTATGTGATACGGGATTAGTCGGTATTTTTTTATATCTTTCTATATTCTTGTTCATATTTATACATTGTATTATATTAGCATGGAATAAGCGGAATCCATTTGTAATCAGATTCTTAGCCATGATTGCAGGGCCAAGTACAATTGCTATGGGAGTTGCATCCTATACGGATAATGTGGTTAATTATTCATTGTTAACGTTAGGATATGCTCTTGCAGTGTATGGTATGGTCGTGGGTCTGAATCAACGACTTAGAAAAGCGGAATAAAATTAGACGATGATTTTTAATAGCAATACATTTTTCTTTTTTTTTCTTTTGGTTTTTTTGTTGTGTTTGCTTATTAATAATGCTACAATATTTGATGAGAAAAGACGAGTGCAATTACGTAATGGGATTCTATTAATTGCTTCTTACTACTTTTATGCGTTTTTGAAATGGGAATTTGTCTTTTTGTTGTTGGCCACGACTGCTGTTAATTATGTATGTAGTCTTAAAATAGATAGTAAAAAGAAAGCGGGACAACTGTTTTTCGCGAAACTGTGGATGTGGATAGCTGTTGCTTTTTCAATCGGACTTTTAGTTTATTTTAAATATGTAAATTTCTTTATTGATTCTATTCAGGAGGCTTTTTCGATGTTGGGGATAGGGCTAAAAATGAATTTCATACAAATAGCCTTACCTGTCGGTATTTCCTTTTTTACTTTTCAAGCATTGACTTACACGTTGGATGTGTATAAAGGGAAAATAGAAGTTAGAAAAAGTTTTATGGATGTAGCTTTGTTTGTGTCCTTTTTTCCAACCATTCTTTCCGGTCCCATTGAACGAGCAAGGAATTTAATGCCTCAGTTAGAACAAGCGAGCAAAATATCGTGGAAAAATGTGATTACTGGAGGTAAACTGTTTTTATGGGGTCTCTTTAAGAAAGTAGTAATTGCCGACCGGTTGGCCAACTATATCAATATTGTCTATATGGGATCAATCACCGACCATTCTTCTATTACATTAATCATAACGGCTGTTTTATATTCCTTTCAGATTTATGCTGATTTTAGCGGTTACTCGGATATGGCCATAGGGATAGGAAAAATACTGGGATTTGATTTGATGAAAAATTTTAATTATCCTTATTTTTCGACATCTATCAAAGAGTTTTGGAAAAGATGGCATATATCGCTTACCTCTTGGTTTACAGAGTATGTTTATATCCCGCTGGGAGGGAACAGGGTAAAGCAATCGCGATGGATTCTAAATATTTCCACGGTTTTTCTTTTGAGCGGACTGTGGCATGGCGCTAATTGGTCGTTTATTTTTTGGGGAATTTTGCATGCGGTTTATTATTTGGTAGAGTTTTATTATAAAAAATCGGAGTTATACATAAAGAATCTTTTCCGAAAAAAATATGTAAAACTAAATCAATTATTCTCTATGGTTATTGTATTTATATTAGTAACGATTGCCTGGATTTATTTTAGAATAGAAAATATTGGAAAAGCAAGTGATTTGATTACCTATTTTTTCTCCGGAAAAAAGGAGTTTTATTGGGGTATGTCCTCATTTACAACCGGTATGACTATTTTTCTGCTTTTTTTATTTTTAATTTTGGATTGGATAAAATATAAGAATATTAAATTTAATTCCATCATAAATGCGGCAGGATATGCTTTTCTTCTTGCACTCATTCTATTAGTAGGCGTAAGCGATGTCGGATTTGTGTATTTTCAATTTTGAGAGTTAATCCATGAAGAAACAGATCAATTACATAGTGTTTTTTATTATTTTCTTTCTTCTCCTCAATTTTGTGGGTGGAAAGATTTTATTGGCCGGAATAGATCGGTTTTATGGACTAAAGCAATATTCGGAATTATTGCTTATAGGTCATTCTCATTTGATGTTGGCCACAGATAAAAAAGCATTGGAAAAAGAAACCGGCAAGAAAATTTCTAAATATACGCGGGAAGGAGTCAATGTTGTTGACCGTTATTACATGGTCGAGCAGTATTTAAATTCCAAATACAGTGATTCTTTGAAAGTCGTATTTTATGGAGTGGATCAATTTACTTTTACAAGTTCAGGTTTAAGTGATAATTCATATAAATTGTTTTATCCTTTTATGGGAGATTCAATTATGGATGAATTTGTCAAGAGAAATGAAAAAAATGAAGGAGATTATTATAAACATAAATGGCTTCCATTAACCCGCTATTCGGATGTATTGATAAATGCTTCGCTAAGAGGATGGCGAAATGATTTTTCTAATTATAAGAATGGAACGATTGATATGGATTCTTATCGAGAGCGAATAAAAAACAATGAAAAACAATTTAATCGGGATATTGAAATGAATCCGGATCTAATGGCTATCTTTGAGGAAACAATTGACAGGATTACTCAAAAAAATATCCAAGTCGTTTTAGTCAATACGCCGCTGGTGGATGTTTTGAATAATGCCGGTTCTGAAAATTATAGGGAAATGATTGATTTTTATAAAAATTATGCATTGACACATGAATTGGTTGATTATTGGGATTTTAATCCGGAATATTCAAGTGATTATTCAATTTTTCATGATCCGATACATTTGAATCCGAAAGGGCAAAAAATAATTACATCTGAAATTATTACAAGAATCAATAATATGAATTGAAAAGAATATGATTAGTATAGTTATTCCTTTATATAACAAGGAGAAACAGATCCTAAATACATTAAACTCTGTTTTTAATCAGACATTTCAAGAGTATGAAATTGTGATTGTCAATGACGGAAGTACAGATAAGAGTGTCGCAATTGTTAATCAGATAAAAGATGACCGGATACGATTGATTCATCAGGAAAATCAAGGAGTATCGGTTGCAAGAAATAGAGGAATAGAAGAAGCCAAATACAACTTAATTGCATTCCTCGACGCCGACGACGAGTGGAAGCCTGAATATTTGCAGACACAATCCGAATTAGCACAAAAATATCCTGAATGTAGTATTTTTGCTTGCAATTATGAATTTAAAAACGAAAGCGGAAAAACAACGCCAACGATTATTCGGAAATTGCAACTTTCGGAAATGGACAGAATATTGGATAATTATTTTGAAGTAGCTTCCTGTTCAAATCCGCCGCTATGGACCTCGGCCGTTATGGTCAAAAAAGAAGCAATTTTGTCTATTGATGGTTTTCCGATCGGTATAAAAGCCGGTGAAGATTTGCTTACTTGGGCGCGATTAGCTACAAAATATAAAATTGCGTATTCAAAAAAAACTGTGGCATTTTTTGTAGCGGATACATCTTCTTCCAAACCGCGAAGAGTACCGGCAGAACAAGATGTAGTAGGAGCTGAATTGAAAAAATTGTATCAGGAAAATCAAGCGGTTTCAGGCTTAAAACAATATATTTCGTTGTGGCACAAAATGCGGGCAAGTATTTATCTGCGTTTAAATGACCGGAAAAAAGCGTTGAAAGAGGCTATTATTTCGCTTCGATTCAATCCATTAAATTGGAAAATGATGATTTATATAGGATTAGTGATAATGCCTAACAATATAATACATAAATTATTGTTGATCAAATAACTATGTTTATTTTATGGTGTAAAACGCCACAAAAGTAGGCAATCTGTTGGGATATTTTATTATACTTCATATTATTATGTGTGAAATAATTATTATTCTATTGAACTTAAAAAGTTTAACATCTATCTGGGTGATTTCTTATAAATAATCGTTATCTTTACGTTTGTTTCGTAACAGACGTGTTTGAAACAGGCGTTGGCTCTCTTGTGAAATTAAACAATAAAATAAATTTTAGAAATTTCTAAATATTCATAGTAGAGATGAACAGAATAGAAAAACAAATCATTCCTATTGCGTTTTGCGTGGATGATAATTACATCCCTTTCATGGCAACAGCTATTCAATCCATAATGGAAAATGCTGATCCAGATAATGATTATCATATTTACATAATTCATGAAAAAATCTCAAAGAAACATATCGAATTACTCAAAAAACAAATGAAGAAACACCTTCAATTTTCCATTTTTTTTATTAATGTAGCCCATTATAAAGAATTACTAATAAAAAATCGCCGATTTGGTGTAGCTATATATTTCAAATTAATGATACCGTTTATTTTGGCTGAGTATGAAAAAATACTATTTTTAGATGGGGACATAGTTGTGCTTTCTGATATAACAAAATTATTTAATTACAATTTAGAAAATTACTTATTAGGAGCCGTCCATAATTCCACAATAGCCAACCAACGCATTGGAATGAAAAATCCGCACAACTATTTCAACTCTGGTGTTATGCTTTTTAACACAAAAGCATTTGTCCAAATGATTAACCAAAACCAATTAATTGAAATGGCAACATCAACAAAATATAATTTACCCGATCAAGATATTTTAAATATTGTCTGTGAAGATAAAGTGTGTTTTTTACACAAACAATGGAATTCAATAGAAAATGGTAAAGTTGGTATTATGCATTTTATTTGGGATAAACCATGGCAGCAATTACTCGTTACGCAACGAACAAAATATTTTTGGTATTATGCCCGAAAGACTCCGTTTATAAATGAAATTTATTTCAAATTCATTCAATTAGCTCCTATGAGGACACTAAAAAACATTATACGAAAGATACAAGCAAAATTATGAACAAAATAGTAGCATACTTGAATATGGCTCCCATAGTTTTATTTGTCTATAATCGCCCCGAAGCAACCCAAAAAGCAATCGAGGCTCTCCAATCTAATCTGTTAGCCTCGGAAACAGAATTGTATATTTTCTCCGATGCAGCCAAAGATGAAACAGTTAAAGAAAAAGTAATTGCTGTCCGCAAAATCATTCATTCAATAAATGGATTTAAAACGATTACCATTATCGAAGCTGGAGAAAATAAAGGATTGGCAAATTCTGTCATTGACGGCGTAAGTGTCGTACTTCAAAAATACGGTAAAGCGATTGTCTTGGAAGATGATTTGATTACTTCGCCCAATTTTCTTTCGTTTATGAATCAGGCTTTGGATTTTTATGCAGACAATCAGCAGGTTATCTCAATTTCGGGATTAACTTTTCGGGTGGATGTGCCAAAAGATTATCAATATGGCGTCTATTATACACATCGCATGTCGTCGTATGGCTGGGGAACATGGTTAGATAGGTGGGAAGCGATTGATTGGAACGTAAACGATTACAATTCTTTTAAATATAATTTAAAAAAGAATCTTCAATTCATGAAAGGAGGCGAGGATTTGCCCCGAATGTTAGCTGCCTATATGAAAGGAAAAATTAATTCATGGGCTATCCGGTTTTGCTATCATCAATACAAAACAGGAACTTATACCGTTTATCCGACCCAATCGAAAGTCGATAATATCGGGTTTGGAAAAAAAGGAACTAATACTGTCCGGCAAAAAAAATACGACGTCATTGATTTTGCAGAATCGTGCGAAACGGTATTTTCTTTTCCTGATAAAGTATTTATAAACAGACACATAAATAAAAGTTTTTTGAGAAAATACCGGACCATTAACCGGATCATCGCCAATTATTTCGTAAAAAAATGAAAATCCTTCTAATGATAATTTCTGCTAAAAAAATTATATCTTTGCACATGAAAGATGAATGCAGTAAAAGACATAGATTATGACAGTATTAGAAAAACGACGGCAGAAATCATTGCAGGAAGCCGACAGATTTGTCGCCTCATTTCGGAAGGAGAGAATGGACGTATTGCTGGCGGTATCAGAAATGTTGAGGCATCCTGTGTCATTGGAACAGAAAAGGATACAGACCTTTCGGATACAAGCGAACAACAGTCATTAATACAGGAGAATTTATTAGAAAATTATGCTAAAAACGAAGGAATTTGGTTTGAATACAGCGAAATCAAAACCGTATGGAATCGTATAGATATTAAGCAAAGTACAGAGGCAGAAATTTATGAAGATGAAAATCAGGCATATATAAGAAAAGTATTTTATTATCTTAATTCGGATACTCCATTAGAATTTTTAGATAATCGTATTTCACTTCACAATGCTCTGTTTCCCGAAACAAAATATGAGTTGATAGGATTTACAAAGTCTATTAAAGGATTTGCATTTATTCTCAAGCAATTGTTTATTATAGGTAGGGAAACCACAAAAGAGGATAATTTGGATAGCTTTATGTTGCGAATGGGTTTTGAAAAAACCGGTTTTAATTGTTTTCAAAATGGTATTATTGAAATAGCAGACTTACATGGTGGTAATGTTTTAAAAGGTATTGATGGTAATTTTTATTTTATTGATACAATTCCCCGCCTGCTTGACAATGATATTTATACTAATTTTATAATTAGATAGAGTTGATTCGCAATGAAAATTCTCCTCATACATAATAACTACGGTGTCTATTCTGGCGAAGAAACGGTAGTCAATAAACAAATTGCTCTTTTTCGGGAAATGGGACATCAGGTTTCCGTTTATCGAAAAACGACCGAAGGCCTGCGCGGTACATTATGGGGAAATATCAAAGGCTTTTTTACGGCGTTCTATTCGTGGTCGTCGGTGAGAGAGGTAAAACGGATTTTAAAGAACGACAAACCCGGCATCGTTGTTGTTCATAATTTGTATCCCTATATTTCTCCGGCTGTTTTGAAACCCATTCACAAAGCCGGCGTTCCAATCATTATGACCGTTCATAACTACCGGCTGATTTGTCCGACCGGATTGTTTATGCGCAATGCCAAGCCCTGCGAACTTTGTTTGGAAAAAGGCAATGAATGGAGTTGCGTGCGCTATAATTGTGAACATTCGTTGCTGAAAAGTATCGGCTACGCCGGACGAAATTGGTATGCGCGAAAGACAAAAGCTTATACAGACAATGTGGATACTTATACTTGTCTTACTGATTTTCAGAAACAAAAATTAGTGGAGGCCGGTTTTGACGAAAATAAAATAACGGTCATTCCTAATTCCATTCCGTTTTCCTCCGAATTAAATTATATGCCGGGTGATTACGTTGCTTACATCGGACGATTGAGTTACGAAAAAGGATATGACCTTTTAATCGAAGCAGCAAACGAAATTCCGGAAATTCCTTTTTACTTTGCCGGTGCAAAAAGAGACATTGTTACGAAAACTCCCCAAAATGTCCAATTAATTGGACATTTAAATAAAGAAGCGTTGGCAGAATTTATCCGAAACTCGCGTTTTGTCGTCATGCCCAGCCGTTGCTACGAAGGTTTTCCCATGACGATTTTGGAAGCTGCTGCTTACGCTAAACCGACTATAGCACCGGCACACGCCGGATTTTTAGAAATTATTGACGAAAATGAAACCGGCCTGCATTTTGAGCCGGGAAATGTAGTGGATTTAAGTCAAAAAATCCGATATTTGTGGAAAAATGAAGTCGCTTGCCGGCAAATGGGCGAACAGGCTTTTCAAAAATTACAAACACATTATCTTTTCGAAAGTATCAAGAAAAAATGGGAAACATTATTGAACAGCCATGAAAAAATCACTCAGCATCATAATTCCTTGTTATAACGAGGAAACAGTCATTCGGACAACTTACCAACGAGTAAAAGCCGTTTTAGACGATTTGGATTTGCAGTCTTTCATCATTTTTATCAATGACGGAAGCCTTGATAATACATTCGCGATTTTGCAGGAAATTGCGGAAGCCGACAAGCAGGTGAAAGTGATTAGCTTTTCGCGGAATTTCGGACATCAACCGGCAGTTGCGGCCGGAATTAACCACTGCACAACGGATTTGGCGATTATCATTGACGCCGATTTGCAAGACCCACCCGAATTGATTCCGGATATATTGAAATTGCAGGAAGCCGAGCAAGCTAACGTGGTCTATTGTGTACGAAAATCAAGATCCGGCGAAGGAAAATTTAAATTGTGGTCGGCCAAGCTATTTTATCGCACACTGAACAAATTGTCGGAAGTACAGTTTCCATTGGATACCGGCGACTTCCGGTTAATTGACGCGAGCATTATCCGCGAATTTAACCGCATGAAAGAAACCGGCAAATACATTCGTGGGTTGATTTCGTGGGTGGGTTTCAAGCAAGTGCCGTTTTATTACGAACGCGATGCCCGCTTGGCCGGCAAAACCAAATATCCGCTGAAAAACATGATACGGTTGGCGTCGAAAGCGTTGTTGTATTTTTCAAAAAAGCCACTTCAATTAGCGACAAGTTTAGGCTTCTTTTCCGTATTGCTGGGAGTGATTTTAGCTTTGTGGTACTTATTCGGGAAAATCTTCGGCTACACGCATGCCGAAACCGGCTGGACGTCTATCATGATTATCGTCATCTTTTTCGGCGGGATACAATTGCTCACTATCGGCGTTTTAGGCCAATACATCGGGGTTTTGTTCGACGAAGTCAAAGCCCGTCCCGAATACATTATCAAAGAAGAGATAAATTAAAATCCGAAGTCCAATTGCTCCTCGTTGATTTCTTCTTGCTGTTCTTCAGGCGGACGTTCTGCCGTTTGATGTACTGTATTCGCCAAAATATTAATTGCTTTGACCGGCCGCACCGGACAAATCGATTCACAGCCACCGCAACCGATACACAGATATTCATACACGTGAGGAATAGTCAAACCGTCTTTGTACGCCTCCATTTTGACGGCTTGCACCGGACAATGTTCGGAACAAGCACCACACGAAGTATTTTCGGTATAAACGATACAACGGCTTCGCTCAAATTGGGCAATACCGATTTGGGTTACTTTTTTTTCTTCTTTGGTCAATTTTTCTATCGCACCGTTGGGACAAATTTCAGAACAAACCGTACATTGATAGTTGCAAAAAGCCATTTCATAAAAAACCAAATGCGGTTTGAAAGCGTAGTTAAATCCAAAATTAAAGCCGGCCGGTTTCAGAATTTGTTGCGGACAATGCGTAACGCACAAATGGCAAGCCGTACATTTTTCCGTAAAATGCTTCAAATTTTTCGATCCCGGAGGCGTGATAGGTTTCAATTTGGTGAAATCGACCGGCTCGTCATTTTTCGCCCAAGCCGGCAAAACCGGAAAAGTCGCTGCAATAATAGCCGAAGTCGCCATAAATGCCCGGCGATTCTTATTGACTGCCGGCTTTTCCTGCACTTTCCGAGCGAAAACCAGCTTGTAAGCCAATGCTTTCCCGCTACATCTATCCAAGCAGTTGAAGCAAGCCACACAACGCGAAGCATCTATTTTTTCATTTTTGCTGTCTATACATTCCGCTTTGCAAGACCGTGCGCACACTCCGCATTTGGTACAAGCCACCGAGTCAATCGTAATCCGAAAAAGGGAAAACCGCGAAAGCAATCCTAAAAATGAACCGACCGGACAAATCGAGTTACAAAATAACCGTCCGCGCAACAAAGCCAACAGGCCGACCAACAGAAGCGCAACGAGTGCAACTATAAACGAGGCCGTCGTAATGGTATGAAGCGTTACATGATAAAAATTATAATTATTGAAGTGCAACGCAATTCCATTCAGCAGGTTATTGCCTTCCACCACTATCGGACGGAAAATATTCGCCCCGATACGACCGAAATTACTGTATGGGTCTAAATACAAAAGAAGGGTGATATTTCCCAAAATCAGAAAAATAATAGCAATCGCCAACAGACCGTACCTTACTATATTATAGGGTTTATGATATTGATACCAGCGTTTTTTCCGGTTTTTCTTTTTCCCCCGCCGCGAAAACCACGCGATAATATCCTGCAAAACGCCCAGCGGACAAATCACTGAGCAATAAATCCGTCCGAACAAGAGCGTAAGAAGAACAATAATCCCGGCGAATAAAATACTTCCCGACGAAACCGCCGGAATAAATTGCAACTGCGCCAATATGTGCCACTGCTTCGGCAAGATGCCGGCAAAATCGCAAAAGAGGAACAAAAGAGGAAGAAAGAAAAGAAGCGCGAGCACCACCCGCGTTACTTTCAAAGCCGGAAATTTCATACTGTTATTTATATTTTAATCCGTTTTACGTTTAATTTGTCGATTTTCTGCGTACCTAATTTCAATTTTTCGCCGTTGGCAATGTGGCCGACTTCAACGATGTCCATTTTTTCTACTTGGTTGAACAATCCGATAGCAGCTGTATCGGCAGCCACAATATTGGGCGAAACGATAATCGTTTTCAAAACGGAAGTATCCGAAACCGAACGTCCTTGCGGACCGTTTTTGCGCATGCAACGGTAAGCATCGATAATATTCAATGCCGGTTTTTTGTTCCAGGTACAAACATCAGCAATACATTGCTGTAAATCATTGCTGTGGAAAAATCCGCGATCATCAACAATACCCATATAATTTTTCATGGCAATCGACATTTTTGCCCCACCATGATTTTTTAAAACCGGAACATTAAACCACACGTCGGCTTCCAACAAGGCCTGGTGAATGGTCGTTTTTTTCAACTGCATTGCTTGCGGAAGTGTAACCGGCTTATAATAACTTGCATCGTTGGCCGGAACAATCACGCCTCCCGCTGCTTCGACCGCTTCTTTGATACCGGAATTGGTGTAGCATTTTTGCCAATTATCGCACGTATGGTCAAAAACCGTTACTTTTTTCGCACCGGCCGACATACATTGTTTCACCAATTCACCGACCAGTTCGGGGTTGGTATTGGCCGCAAAATCCGGCCGTTTGTCCCAGCCGATATTAGGTTTGATAACGACACTCTGGCCTTTTTTTACATATTTGCCAATGCCTCCCATTTCCTTCAACGCGCGCTGAAGCAACGCAGCCGGCTCACCGCCCATGACGGCCACCATATCGGGAACCGCTTCTACCATCAACTCTTTGGTTTGGATGGCAGCAGACAATTGGTCAAAAGTTAATGCGGCTACACCTAAGGCCGCTGATGTTTTTAAGAAATCTCGACGTTTCATTCTGATACTGTTTAATAAATAATAGTTGCAAAATTAGTACTTTCGCAAAAGAACAGTGAATGCGTTTTGTTAAAAATAATAAAATTGAATGCCTATATTCTATTTATTTAACAAATAAGGTCGAGACTTTTAAAATCTCAACCTTATTCTTTTCATTTTGCTTTTTATTTTACTACCACCGGCGTTTTGAGGTGATGTATAATACCATCAGTATTAAACACTTCCATGAAAATGACATACACACCGGACGTCAGTTTCCGGCTGGTGTCGCTTTGTCCGTTCCACGAAATGGTCCCCTGTGCATTCAACAACTCATTATTTATCAGACTGCTAACCATTCGGCCCAGTGTGTCGTAAATAAACAACCGGCAGTTATAGCCCGCTTGGTCTAATTGATAATGAATGCGGTAATCTCCGCCCACGACCGAAGGATATTCGATACGCAAGAAATTATCGGAAATCGCCGGAATGCTTACCCCATCCTGATGTTGAGAATTGACGTATCCGGGAGTGCCGTAACCGCTTTGCGTGGTAGCCGACAACCAATTTTCCGGCCGGTCTGTGCCGGCTTCAAACCGCACACGTTCCAACGCAACGCCTTTTTTCGTACTGATCCCTTTGGAGTGCATGTTTTCGTTGTAGTAAAATTGGTCAATAATGCCATTTGTAATATTGTTCAAAATTACCACACAACCGCTCGTATTGGCAATTGACGGCATGCCTTCCGGCTCTGTAAAAAAGGATTCTTCCTGACAACCGAAGAAATTGCAAACCAACTCCCGGCTTTTTGCAATAACCCCATATTCACCCGGTTGCAGAAACAGCGGAAGCGTCGTCAGCGGATAGGCTTTGTTGAATGAGCCGTCCGAAGGCTTTCGACTGGTGATACTCAAATAGCGCAAGTCGAGCACTTTGCCGGAACGATTGTAGATTTCGACATATTCGTTTCCGCCAGTGGGAGGATTAAACAGCAACTCATTGATAATCAAGTCCAAACTATCCGCTTCAAAGGCATTGCCGATAGCGATGGACGCATTACCGCCTAATCCGTTGCCCGACAAATCTTTGAGTCCGGACAAATTCAATTCAATCAATTCGCCGCGAGGCGGAAACTGATTGAGCTGTAGCGTTAATTCTGTCCCCTGCGGATAGTTCGTTTCCGCATGAGTAACGGCATACGAAGCATTTTCAATGCGATACGATTGAACGTCTAACAGTTTTTTTCTGTCCATCGGCTTAGAAAAACTAATTTGCACTTGATTATTGTCTGTCAAAGCAGAGGAAAGAATAGCCGGCAACGTCGTGTCAAGATGGGAAGCTTGAATGGAATTAACTTTACCGGGTGTTCCACCGGAAGAGTCGGTCGAGGCCAACCAATTTTCCGCTGTATTAGACAAGTTTTTCAGGTCGATACATTCCAACGACCAACCGCCGGCTTTTTTGGTGTTATCGCCATACATCTTGTCGGAATATTCAAACCACGAAAGCAGTTCGTTTCGGGTATTTCCCAACATCAGCAATTTGCCGGTATTCGCCAGCGCAGGGAAAGAGGTTACGCCGCAAGCCGTTACATTCTCGCCAAACCAATCAACAGCCGTTGTTTTACATAAAACAAAATAGCTTTTGGGCGGAAGGATTTTGTCCGGTAAAGTATAAGGCTTGTCGCCGTAGAAAAACACGCAATCTTTCAGACTGAACGTTTTGTCGGTGGCATTATACAATTCGACATATTCGGGATTTTCCGAACCTGTTCCCGGATTGGCCATAATTTCGCTGAAAAGAATATCGCCTTCCTGCGGGAAATCGATTGTCGGCTCGGGGTCAGTTCCAGGGTCTGTTCCGGGGTCATCGCCGTCAAAATCTTTTACTACAAAATCGTCAAACCAGATTTTTGCTTTGTTACTCGACGTAAAAGTACAAACTACACCAAAAAAATGGGCTTGAGGCAACTGACTGACGGTCGTATTACTACTGCCTTCCAACACGAAACCGGAAAAATCGTCGGGGCAGGAATACAATTTAAACGAACCGGAGACATCTAACGTCACCATCACCTTCAAACCCACTGTACTTTTGTCTAATCGTTTCTTTTCACCTTCTATCAGGATTTGTTCCCCGCCGTCGGCCGTCGCGCGTACCAGGCATACATTGTCGTTCGTATGCCCTACCCTGACAAAAATGCCGTTGAGCGCGCCGGTCAAATCTTCGCGATCGCTCATTAAATACACTTTTACATAATTGTTGGAGGAAGAATTAAATCCCAATTTCACATAAAATTCCCATTGCGTATTCACGCTTTTGGTCGAAGCCGTCCGCAGTTGAGCGGGCGAATGCACATCAGCCGAATACAATTGCAGTTGTTTAGCGGTATTGACCGTAAATTCGGTAACATCGCCCGTCCATTTCACCGCACGGTTTTCACTTGTAAATACACCGTCGCTGAAATCATCACTCCATTGAGCACACACAGTCAAAGACTGAAAAACCAGAAGAATAAAAATAATTTTCTTCATGAGGATAAATGTTTTAGTTATTATTACTAATTTTGCAGGCCAAGACCCTGCAGGTTTATTTTGGTTATATTAATATTTGCAGGTTCTGGTGCTGCAAAGTTTCCGGTTGTTAATATATCCGGGGGCAAATGTAGAATATTTTTTAAAATACAACAAATTTTTATCGGATTTTTTTCAAAAAAATTTACATCAATGAAAGTAGCGATTGTCGGAGTGAGTGGTGCGGTAGGTCAGGAGTTCCTGCGAGTATTGGACGAACGGAATTTTCCGGTCGATGAGCTGGTGCTTTTCGGCTCGGCGCGGAGTGCGGGAAAAACGTATGAATTTCGGGGAAAAACCTATATGGTCAAGGAATTGAAACACAACGACGATTTTAAAGGAGTTGATATAGCATTCACATCTGCCGGCGCGGGCACATCGAAAGAATTTGCGGAAACAATTACGAAATACGGTACCGTAATGATTGACAATTCGAGTGCGTTCCGCATGGAAGCGGACGTGCCGCTGGTCGTTCCCGAAGTCAATGCGGAAGATGCCAAACAACGTCCGCGCGGGATTATAGCCAATCCGAACTGTACGACCATTCAAATGGTGGTGGCTCTGAAACCGCTCGAAAAGCTTTCGCATATCAAGCGTATTCATGTTGCAACCTATCAGGCGGCATCGGGCGCGGGTGCAGCGGCGATGGCCGAACTGGAAAATCAATACAAGCAAATCATAGACGGCGAACAACCAACGGTCGAAAAATTTGCTTATCAGCTGGCTTATAACCTGATACCGCAAGTCGATGTTTTCACCGACAATGGCTATACGAAAGAAGAAATGAAGATGTTTCACGAAACGCGCAAAATCATGCACTCCGATGTGGAAGTGAGTGCGTTGTGCGTACGAGTGCCGGCGTTGCGTGCTCATTCGGAAGCGGTTTGGGTAGAAACTGAACGTCCGGTTTCAGTCGAAGAAGCGCGGAAAGCCTTTGAACAGGCCGAAGGAATTGTGGTTTTCGACAATCCGGAAAATAAGGAATATCCAATGCCGTTGTTCGTCGCCGGAAAAGACCCGGTGTATGTGGGACGCCTGCGTAAAGACCTCGCCAATCCCAACGGATTTACATTTTGGTGTGTGGGCGACCAAATCAAAAAAGGTGCGGCATTGAATGCGGTACAAATAGCGGAATATTTGATTAAGGAAGGGGATTTGTGAAATGAATTTATAATCCTTTTTGTATTTCCGGCATATCAACCCTATATTCTCTACTTGATTTAAAACTTTTAAATTTATTTTTGTGTTTTATTGATTTTAATATATTTTCTCCTCTAATAGAAAATAATGCTTCATTAAATAAAGTTTCTTCTATGTCGCCAAACTCAACAAAAGGATAATCTAATTCATCAATGTATATATCAGGTATAAATCCATGATTATAATCAGATTCTCCGTTACAGTTTAATATTTTCAATATTATAGGTTGTATTGCCCAATCAAATCTATTTTTTTCATCATAAAACATCATAGAGCCGTAATTTTTACCGTATGTAGTTTTTCCAATTAAAACAATCGAAATATAAGGTTTTAAACAATTAATTAGTGCTTCACTTGACGACGCGGTATTATCACCCACAATCACATATATTCGTTTCAAATTATTACCTATATAAGATTCTGGAAAAGATGAAAATCGCATTTCAAACAATGTACTATCGTTTTGCATGGCTTTCATTATTTTAGAATTATATTCTAATTTCAAAGCTACATTTAGATCCATTATATTAGGAACGAGCAGACTTGACAACTTTACAGCCAAATCTAACGAACCACCGGGATTGTAACGTAAATCAAGAATAAATTCCGTAATATTTTCATTCTTGAAAAGGCTAAAAACATCTAATAAATCTTTCCAATAAGATTGTGTACCATCGCCGGAGTCTTCAGTAAATTGATTATAGACTAAATATCCAATTTTCTGATTATCTAATTCATAAATATTTTTATAATAAACCGGATTTTCCTTTATTTCAGTCGCTGTCAACTCTATAGTAAATATCTCTTTATCACTATTCTGAAATGTATAAGAAGCTGTTTTTTTAGTTAATAATAGATTATAATTCTTCACATTTAATTCTTCACCATCTATCATAAAAAAAGTATCGCCTCTTTTCAAATTCGCATTTGAAGCAGAAGAGTTAGGAATCACATATTGTATCAGCCCACATAATTCTTTTTTAAGAGAATCTTTATACGCAAGTATATATTCAAATCCAAAAGATTCATTTATTCCATTCAGCATATCTTGATTATTTTGTTTACTTCCATTTATCCAAGAGAAATGATCATCTGGTCTGAATAATAACGAGTTAAAAAAAATATCGGGATTTGCTGAATAATCAGGTTTTAAAGGTAATTCGGTGTCCCAATAGTAGTAATTATACATTGTTTTATATATCCATTCGTTCACAATTTTATTCTCATCTTTTTGAGTAGGAATATATTCATGCTCTACTAAACAAGATGAAAACAATAGACAAATGAATATCGCTATATAATACAGATTTTTTTTCATTTTGAATTAAAAATTAAATCCTACGGAAAAAGTAAAATTAAATGGAACCACTTGACTTATAATGAATTTGATTTCATCATCTTTAAAATACGAATAGGTATATCCTTTATTTATCTGTATGTCAAAAACTATTCTGTTCCATATTTTTTGATAACCCAAACCCAAATAAAATCCGATTCTATTATTTTTCTGATTTCCTTCACTTGCTGTATTTAAATCATAGGCAATCGAAGGAAATATATAAAATCCGCTCATATTTTTTGCATTCAACAAATAATGTCGATAATCGAATTTCATTGTAAATTCTTGGTTATTAACAACATTATCGTGGTTTTCAACGATTAGATTAGATGAATGTAAATCATAACCAATCCCCAACAACAATGATGATTTTTTTGAAATAGATTTTTCAATTCCTAAATAATTGATGGTAAGGCCATCTCCTTTAAGGAGAGTATTCACGTCTATATTAAACTTAACCACATATTGCAAAGTGTCAACTTGAGCATTAATATTACAACATAATATCAATCCGATTACTACAATTCTTATCTTCTTCATTTTTTTTAATTTTTATATTCATTAATATACGATTCTGCTTCCATTTTAATAGCCAATGTTGTGGCAGAAGGAACTTTTTCTGGTAATTTAATTATCTCTAAAGCCACATTTAGGGCTTTCTCTTTTTCACTCATATTTCTATATACGTTTAGCAATTTATAACGAGCATTAAATTTTCCCGGACATATATTTATAGCATTGGCATAACATTCTTTCGCCTTATCCAGATCAGAACTTTCGACATAGATATTCCCTTTTAAGATTTCAGATTCATACCAAATTTTATATTTATCCAATAGCGAAAGTATTTTTAATGATTTTTGAGGCATGCTATTCATAAATAATTTTACGGAGTAATGATATAAAAAATAAGTGTTATCAGACAATTTATGTTCCAATTTTTTATATTGATAAATATCATTATTATTCACTATCAATAATTTATCCAATGTTTTTACTGCTGAATATTTGGATAAATTTGAACGTGATATAAACAAAGTACTTGTTAGCAGAAAAATATAAAATACTCTATTAATAATAGGTTGAAAATGAAAATTCTTGTCGCCTGAAAATAAAAGAGATAAAATTAACAATGTAAATAGTAAAATTAGGGTACTATGGAAAGCATAATAAAACACTGATGAAAATAAAATACTTAATACAGCAAATTTTGCGGGTTTATTTTCATTATCGTTAGCTATTAATACTTTCCCTAAAATGGTTCCAATTAGAAGCACACCAACAAAACCTAATTCACATGCAGTTTGCAAAAATTCATTGAACGCAAAAGAGGTGCTGTCTGCTCGCAAAATCTCGGATTCCGACATATTTCCTTTTTCGTAGAAAGAGGCTTGATACTGTGGATAAATAAATGGAAATGAATTTAAGCCAGCTCCTAAAGGGAAATGATCATACAAAATATTAGTCGATACTTTCAATATCAAAAATCTTCCTTCGCTGGATTGTTTTTTCATGAAAATTGATACACTCCCTATAATTATAATAGAAATTAAAACGACTACAGAGTTAATTTTCCATTTCAAAGATTTAAACCTGTTTCCGATAATTGGTATCATCGAAAAAATTACAAAAATTAAAAGGGCTGTTCTTGATTTAAAAATGATGGACAAACAAATATTCACAATTCCTACAAGCAAGAAAATTATCTTTTCATATTTTTTATTTTTATTTAGAATACCCCAATAGCACATAACGTAGGTAAAAGCCAAAAAAACAGCATAAATTCCACTACTACTAAAAGTTTCATTAATGTAAAGCCCTAAATCTCTGTTATTTAATCCATAATCCACAATCTTAAAATAGATAACAAAATTAATAACAATTAAACTATACAGAATCGATTTCAGAGAGAATGAGGGATAATCTCTAAAAATATTCCTGCATATTATAAATGTAAAAACATATAAAATTATATTTTCGAGTAGTGTGCTATTCCATAAGTACCCATATCGGTAATATTGCAGAATAACAGCATATATAAACACTCCTAATAGAACAAAATCAAATGCAGTAAATTTGATTGTTCGTTTCTTTACAAAAAACCAAATACAGGCTATTACTACAAAAAATCCTAAAGCAACTGATGAAAGATAAAAGTTTGATCCTTTCGTCTCTACTGCAAATATTGAAAATACAGGTATTGACGAAGCTAAAACAATTAATACTTTCTGTCCCAATCCAATATTGTTTAGAGTATTTTTACTGAAGTTTTAAATTCTTCTTTACTTTTTCTATTAGGACATCCGATTCAGCACAGCTGATAATGTAGTTCGTGTTCTTATCTTTCGTCTGTATCAATATCCGATTGGAAGAATCTGTTGCATACATTTGAATATTCCCGATTTGTGGGTTTTTAAATTTACCGATATATCCAAACAATCCTCCAGAGCCAAATATTCTAATAGTATTTTTACTGTCGTCTTTCGTATATTTTCGGATTTCTGAGATTTCGTTGTATGGGATCAAGAAACCAAACTTTACTTGATCAACAAAAATTCCATCTTTACGCATGATAATCTGTTGAGGCATATAGCAGAATGTGAAAACCAATATGAATACAATAATGAAATTTGTTACAATCAAAGTAATAGTATGACTGACTTTTCGTTTCTTTTGTCTCCAAAAATATCTGAATGATTTTATAAAAATAAACAGAAACAGAACAAGACAAACAACTGTTATTACCATAACTGAATCTCCCCAACTACCAATAAACTCATTCATTTTATATACATATTTATTTTATTTACAACCTCTGAGATGTTTTCACAACTAAATGCGTATTTATTATTATTACTTAACGATATTAAGAATGACTGTCGACCATTCAATACATAAGAAGAATACCATCCATAATCATTATTCGAAAATTTTCCAATAAAACCACAAAAACCGCCACTTCCAAAGATTCTTAAATCTCCAGCGGAATTGAATGTTTTCACAAAAAGTATGTCTGAATATCGGATTTGTATCTTACCTAA
>BNTW01000029.1 GCA_025996895.1 Bacteroidia bacterium
CAAAATAAGTATTTACCTTTGAATTTTAACACTCAGGCGAATATGTCTTTTATAAAAATCACTGAACAGGCTTCGTTGTACGACGATTTGGAGAAAAAATCGATTAGCGAAATTTTGCGCGAAATTAACGAAGAAGATAGAAAGCCGGCTTTAGCCGTAGAAAAAGCATTTCCGCAAATCGAAGCATTGGTGACGCAACTGGTAGCACGCATGAAGCAAGGCGGACGGATTTTTTATGTTGGGGCGGGAACGAGCGGGCGTTTGGGTGTGCTCGACGCTTCCGAAATACCGCCGACTTTCGGTATGCCGCCGGATAGGGTGATTGGGTTAATCGCCGGCGGGGAAAAAGCACTCTGCCATCCGGTCGAAAAAGCCGAAGATGATACCCAAAAAGCGTGGGAAGAACTGACCGCACACCAAATCACAACCCAAGATACGGTGATTGGCCTTGCTGCTTCGGGAACAACGCCTTATGTTGTCGGAGCATTGCATGAAGCACACAAGCACGGCATTTTGACTGCCGCTATTTCAAGTAATCCCGAATCGCCATTAAGCCAAGAAGCCGATATCGCTATTGAACTCGTTGTAGGCCCGGAATATGTAACCGGAAGCTCGCGTATGAAATCGGGGACGGCTCAAAAAATGGTTTTAAATATGATTACTACCGCCACCATGATACAGTTGGGGCGCGTGAAAGGCAATCGTATGGTCAATATGCAACTGTCGAATGCCAAATTGGTGGATAGAGGAACGCGTATGATTATACAAGAATTGGGCTTGGAATATACCCAAGCCCAACACCTTTTATTGTTGCACGGCTCTGTGAAAAAAGCGATAGACGCTTACCGCGCTCCGTTAAACGGAACGTTATGATTCCACTACTCCTTTAATCTTTACCACAATCCGGTCAGGATCTCCGTCGGTTGTGATGGTAACGGTCTTTTCAAACGGGCCGGGACGGCCTTTCGGACTGTAAGTCGCTTTCACTTCGCCGGTTTTGCCCGGAGCAATCGGTTCTTTTGTCCATTCGGGAGTAGTGCAACCGCAAGAAGCGCGCACACCGGTGATAACAATCGGGGCATTGGTGTTGTTGGTAACAATAAATACGGTGCTGATGTTTCCACCGTCTTCACTTACCGTTCCAAAATCATGTACGGTTTTATCTACCGTCACCACTTTTTCTTTTTTTACCTCTTGTGCAATACTGTCGGGCGTATAAGCCATCACAAACAAACCTGCCAAGGCAGGGATTACTAAAAGTTTTTTTAAATTCAACATAATTTTTTTATTAACTGATTACTGACTAATTTTCTCTTTCAAATTTCATAATGAATAGAATGGTGCAAAAATACGACCATTCTATTCATTATTTTTATTTTCTCGTGTAAAAAATGTTAAATCACCTTCTACCACCACTACTGCTTCTGTTGGAAGAGCCGGAACTACTTCCGGAACTCGAACTACGACTGCTCGAACTTGAGCTACTTCTCGTCACCGAACTTCCACTCGAACCGGAGTTTGTATTTGAGCTTCCGCTCGACCGCACTTGTGTGTTTTGCTTTGTTTCCGACCGGCTGCCGGATTGTACTTGTGTATTGGTACTTCTCGAAGAAACTTCGGTGTTTCCATTGTTTGTTTCCGAACGAACAGACTGACTATTTTGATTCAAATTCGGATTTCTGCTTACCCGCGTATTTGTTTCGGTCGAAACGGCCGTCCGTGTTGTTGTTGTTCCGGAACTTCGGCTGTCGCTTCTGCTGGTAACAGCTTCACTTTGACGAGTACGCGTTGTCGGTGCAGGTTGAGGATTCTTGTATTCCTTATTAATCCGTTCCCTTTCGCTCGAAGGCGCGCGGTTGAAACCGGCCGAACTGTTATAGCCATTGTTCCGATGGTTGGGATCATGGTCGTAGGCGTAAGCATATCCGTGAGCATGGTTGCGACGCGGTTGGTGATAATAAACCGGACGTCCGTAATAGTCGTATCTTCCGTTATAATATCCAAAATGGAAACGGTAATCGCGCGGAAGCCAGTAGGCATCCACCCAAAAATAGCCGCTCCGGCGATATTCCCAATAGCCCGGCACCCAGTAGGCATTTGCATAGGGGGCTAATGTCCAATAGCCTTGTACCCAAACATATTGACGATAATAATCGTCCCATGTCCAGTAACCGTCAATCCAGATATAATCCATTCCCGGCGCGGCAATCGCCGGCGTTCCGACAGCTAATACAACATTGGGAGCAAGAGGTATCTCAGCATATACGGCGACCTGAACTTGTGCTTGTGCCACTCTTTCGGTGCTGCAACTAAACAGCAGGAAAGAAAAAAGTGATAAAAATAAAAAATTCGTTTTCATGACTGTAAAATTTAATATTGTTCAACAATCGTTTATATGTATGACGCAAATATTGTGCAAATGTTTAATATGCAGGTATTAATAATTGTTAAATAATGGGAAAACCGTCTGCTATTGTCTATCTTTGAGGCAATTATTCACTTTAAATCAGTAATCATGAAAAGAAAAATTTTATTCTGGGTGTGTTTATCTGTTCTGTTTGGTCTGCCGGTTATGGCTCAAAAAAATAATACGCTGACCGATACGGAGAAAAAAGAAGGCTGGATTTTGTTGTTCGACGGCAAAAATATGGACGGCTGGCGTCAGTGCAACAAAACCGAAATGGCTCAAAATTGGGTCATCGATGAAGAAGCCATGAAGGTGCAGAAAGGCTCTATTCCCGGACGCGGAAATGAAGGCGATATTCTTTTCGGCGAAAAGAAATTCAAAAATTTTGTGTTGTCGGTAGATTGGAAAATTGAAACAGCCGGTAATTCGGGCATTTTTTACAACATCGTGGAATTTCCCGGACGTCCGATTTACATTGCTGCACCCGAAGTGCAGGTGCTGGACAATTGGAATGCCGGCGACAATAAATTGACCAACCATTTGGCGGGCTCGCTCTATGATATGCTGCCTGCACTTCCTTCCAACGCCAATCCGGCTTACGAATGGAACAACATCGTGATTACGGTGTATGACGGACATGTTACGCACGTGCAAAACGGTGTCTTGATTTGCGAATATACGCTTTGGACGCCCGAATGGGACGCTTTGGTACAAAAAAGCAAGTTCAAAGACTGGCCGGAATTTATAGCGGGAATTGCGAAAGAAGGTTACATCGGCCTGCAAGACCACGGCTACGACTGCTGGTTTCGAAACATCAAAATCAAGGAATTGAAATGATAAATCGACGAAATTTTTTAAGGGGAAGCCTTCTGTGGGTTTCCCTGTTTTTCTGTTTCTCTTTTTCCGCCTTTGCAGAAAAACCGAATTATCGTTTCGACGGCTCGATTTCGCGTGAAGTGCTGGAAAATTATTTAGACAGAGCCGTAACGGCCGGTTATTTTTTAGTTCCGGGAACGCCCGAAGGCTATCAGTTCCCATACCGGGAAGATGATATTCGCATGCTTCACCATATCGGGGCAAAATTTATCGGACGCGCCATTTATCGCTGGAGTGAAGAGAGCAAATTAGGCGACCCTGCCTTTCTCGATTATGCTCGAAAACTGATCGATCGCATGCACGAAGTAGATTCGGATATTATTTTTCAGGGTTGTTTATTTGAACACGTAAGCGCGGACGTCAATAACTTGAAAATTCCGGACTGGGTGTTTGAGGCGTTTCATTTGCCGGTAGAAGACCGAAATTTCAGGGCGGAAGAAATGATCAAACGGATTAGTCCCGACAGTGTGATTCTGATGGGCAGTCGAGGCGGTGGTTGTCCGATGATTCAAAATTTGGAAACGAAGTTGTGGTTTTTTTTCCTGGCCAAATCGTATATCGACATCGGCTGCGAGGCGTTTCATTTGGGACAAGTGGAGTTAATCGGCAAAGATGACCCCGACAAAACGCATTATTCCGTGATGCTGCAAATGATAAGGAATTATGCGAAAGAGCATGCCCGCCGGCATTATGTCTTGTTAGACGGTCATACACCCCAGTATGGTTTTATCAAAGACGGCGTGAGTTTGTTGGATTTCAATTCGTTTCCGCTTCGGATAAAAGAAGTCTTGAACAAACCCCTGCAAGGCGTTTTGGAAGCCGGTTATTTGGACGCGCTTTACTGCCGGAGTTTGCCTGCCATTTCGCCCAGCGGTTGGAAAGCCGAGTCGATGCCGTATCTGGTCGAATTTGATAATTTCGGGATCCGGCGCGAGCCTCCCGTTGGCACGCCTAACCTGAAAGACCATTTTTGCTGGGGTTACGACGAGGTTACGTGGTTGTCTGTTCAAGAAGAAGCATACCGCAACAATTGGCTACGATATGCTTTCCACTGGTTGCGAAAAACCGACCCGAACGGACATCTCCAATTCTGCGTGATCCGGATGATTTCCGGGCCTACGGCTACTCTAACGCTTCGATCGTATTTTGCCAATACAAAAAGTGAAAGTTGTCCGGTCGGGTTTTCTCAAGAAGAAACAATCAAAGAACTTTGGAATTTTCAATAGCCGGTTTTCAATCAACGACAACGACCCATTTTCCGTCGATTAATTTTAGATGAACTCCGCCTTTGACGTGCGACATTTGACACTTTCCCAATGATTGGATTTTCAGGTTTTTGAAATTTGGTTTCATACTGATTTTGTTTTAAATTGTTAAGTACGGCACAAAGATACGATAACCTACTCCAAAAGTAGGTTATCGAATGCTTATAAGATTGTTATCGGAATGTTATATTTTACTTGATTTTCTGTCGAATTTCATGTAAAAATGCTTTCATGGCTTCGGCGTCTTTCGTTTCAATGATTTTCAGCAAGTTCGCCAGCTCTTTACGGATTTGTCCCAATTGTTCGGGTGTATGCGGATTGAACAAAATCTCGGTCAAGAGATAATCGTCTTCCGACATCAGTCCGCGCGCGATGGTCATGTGTTTTTTGAACGTTGTACCGGGAGCTTCCTGCGGTTTCATTACCGAAGCAAAAACCAGCGTGGAGGCAAACGGAATAGACAACGAATAAGCAACCGTTTCATCGTGTTCTTCAAAAGTATATTCAAAGATATTCAGTTTCAGCGAGTTGTATAAATCGCGGAAAAAGATTTTACCCATGTAGTCGGATTCCGAAATAATAATTGCATTTTCGGACGAAAGATTGTCCAAACTGGCAAACGTTGGCCCAAACATCGGGTGCGTCGAAACAAAGGGACGTCCGGTTTCCTTATAAAAATCGTACAAGCCGGTTTTTACCGAAGCAATGTCTGAAATAATGCAATTCTTGGGAACGTAGGAAAGTACTTTGCGAAATGCCTCGAGGGTGTATTGAACGGTGGCCGCATTGATTAGGATTTCGGGTTTGAAATCAGCAATTTCAGCCGGCTCACTCATGCGGACACAGTTATACGTAAAACGCAATTTTTCGGGACGAATATCAAAAATAGCGACTTCGTGTTCAAAACTCAACACATCGGCGAAGAAAGAGCCCATTTTCCCCGCACCTAAAATCTGAATTCTCATCGTTTATTTATTTAAAACTTCGATTTGCTGGTGAATTGACTCCTCGTGAATGGCTTCCAACACCTCTTTCATAAACGCAGTTCCCATGCCCATTGATTCCGCTTGCTTGATACGTTTATCCAAAATTTCGTCGTAGCGAACCGTTTGAAGTACCGGCATATTGTGCTCCTTTTTATATTGCCCGATTTCCTGTGAAACCCGCATGCGTTTGGCCAAAATCGCTAACAGTTCATCGTCGATTTGGTCGATTTGCTGGCGGAGTTCGTTCAAACTTTCCGTTGTCTGTTTCGTGTCGCGAATGACCAGCGTATTCAAAATATACGACAAAATATCCGGTGTAATCTGCTGTTCTTTGTCACTCCACGCTTTGTCGGGGTCACAATGCGACTCAATAATCAAGCCGTCGTAGTTCAAGTCCATCGCTTGTTGCGACAACGGAGCGATTAACTCGCGTTTTCCGCCGATGTGGCTGGGATCGACCAGCAAAGGCAAGTTGGGAAGCCGGCGTTTCAGCTCAATTGGAATATGCCACTGCGGAAGATTGCGGTACAGTTTTTTATCATACGAACTGAACCCCCGATGGATAAGGCCGATTTTCGTAATTCCTGCGTTGTAAATCCGTTCAATTGCCCCTATCCACAATTCCAAATCGGGATTAACCGGATTTTTAATCAGCACCGGTCCGCTGAAACCGGTAATGCGCAAAGCGTCGGCGATTTCTTGGACGGCAAACGGATTGGCCGAAGTTCGTGCACCTATCCACAAAATATCAATTCCATGTTTAACTGCTTCAATCACATGGCTTTTCGTGGCTACTTCGGTCGAAACATACAGGCCGAGTTCCTTTTTCACCCGGTTGAGCCAAACCAGTCCTTCCGTTCCGACTCCTTCAAAACCACCTGGCTTGGTACGTGGTTTCCACACGCCTGCGCGGAAAATCCGAATATCTTTTTTAGCTAATGCCTGTGCCGTAGTAAAAACCTGTTCTTCCGTTTCCGCGCTGCAAGGGCCTGCAATGACAAGCGGCCGTTGCGCGCTAACTCCGGGCAATATAATTGATTCTAATTCCATTTTACGTTATTTTAATTATCCTACCAATACGCTTGCGCAACGATTATATGCTTCTTGCAATTTTTGCCGATTGCAACAGAGCGAAATCCGTATGTATTGTCTTCCGTTACTTCCAAAAATAAATCCGGGCGTGATGAATACATTCGCCTTATACAATAGTTCGTTCGACAATTCTTCACTGTTGGTGTATTTATCCGGAATTTTTCCCCACAAAAACAGTCCGGTTTGCTTCGGGTCGTAGGTGCAATCCAACAGCTCCAGGATACTTTCGGCCACTTCACGCCGGCTTTCGTACATTAAATTCATGTTTGAATACCATTCGACAGGGGCTTGAAGTGCTTTGGCAGCCGCCAACATTACCGGTTTGAATTGTCCGCTGTCGATGTTGCTTTTCACTTTTAAAACCCACTGAACAAAAGTCGGATTAGATGCCAGCATAGCGATACGCCAGCCCGGCATATTGTGGGATTTACTCATCGAATTCAGTTCGATACAAACATCGCTTGCACCGGCTATTTCGAGAATACTCAAGGGTTTATTATTCAAAACAAAACTATAGGGATTGTCGTTGCAAATCACAATTCCGTGTTTTTTTCCGAAAGCAACCAACTTTTGAAACAGTTCCCGTGAAGCCGGTGCACCGGTCGGCATGTGCGGATAATTCACCCACATCAGTTTCACATTGGATAAATCCAGCTGTTCCAGTTCGGCAAAATCGGGATGCCAGTCGTTTTCTTCCTTCAAATCGTAAGGAATGACTTCAGCTTCAACGAGTTGAGCGATCGAACTGTAAGTCGGATAACCTGGATTGGGAATTAAAACGCCATCTCCCGGATTGAGAAAAGCTAAAGACACGTGCAAAACGCCTTCTTTCGAGCCAATCAAGGGCAGGATATCCGTATTCGGATTTAATTCGACATGATACCATTTGTTATACCAGTCGGCAAACGCCTGGCGCAATTCGGGAATGCCGTTATAAGGTTGATAGCCATGCACATCCCCCCGTTTCACCGTGTCGCAAATCACTTGGTTGGTTGCTTCGGAAGGCGGTAGATCGGGACTTCCGACGCCCAAATTAATCACGTTCAATCCTCTTGCGTTCATGTCCGCAATTTCTTTCAATTTCTTCGAAAAATAGTATTCGTTCACCGAGTTCAATCGGTTTGCCGGTTTTATTTTCTTCATTTTATTCTTTCATTTTCGTTTCTGTATATTCACCTAAAATTTTAAAATCCTTTGTCAGCGGGCGTACCGCGTCCAAACCTTGTTTGTATTTCAGCAGATTTTTGAAAGTCAAATCCACATAAAAAAGGTATTCCCATTCGCGCCCCAAAATCGGAAGCGACTGAATTTTCGTCAGATTGATGTCGTAGAACGATAAAATCGTTAATACTTTCGATAAACTTCCTTCGGTATGAGGCAGATTGAAAACGACTGATGACTTGCTGATTTCCGTGTCGGCGACCAATTCTTCGGCCAGCCAGCGGTTGGCAATCAACAGAAAACGTGTGAAATTGCGTTTGTTCGTTTCAACCCCTTCCTCCAAAATCGTCAAGCCATATAATTCCGCTGCATAACGGCTGCATATCGCTGCGTGCCCTTTCCATTTTTTCTGTGCAATTTTTTTTGCACTCAGAGCCGTGTCCTCTTCTTCCACAATTTTCACATTCGGCAGGGTATTTAAAAAATTGGCGCACTGCATCAGGGCAATTGGGTGTGAATTCACCTCTTTGATTGTTTCCATTGTTTCGCCCGCGAGAGCGGCAAAACTGTGTGAAATGCGTATTTTTTCTTCCCCTATCACCGTCAAATCGCTTTCGCGAATTAACTCATGATTTTGCAACAAACTTCCTGCAATGGTATTTTCAATTGCCATGATGCCGATTATGTTCGGGTCTTTTTTTACGGCCGCTATCACGTCTTTGAACTGATCGCAGGGAAGTATCGCGATTTCTTCGCCTTTCTCCCTGAAATATTCACGCGCTGCTATCTCGTGATAAGCCCCTTCTACTCCCTGAATTGCTACTGTCTTCATTCGTTTGTTCGTTTCACAAAAAAATCCTATCGTTCGACAGGATTTTATATTTTTATATTATCATTTTCGTTTTATTTTATATAAAATCCTGTCTTACTTGTCTTTTAAAGTAAAAATAACGGAAAGAATAAATAAAATAAAACCAATCCATAAATTATTGTATTTATACGATGCAAAAGTAGTGTTTTTTTTAATAAAACAAACAAAATTCACCGGTTTGTATTGTTAAAATACCTAAAAGTCAATCATTATTTACAAATCCACGACAAATGCTTTGAGTTTAGGGTCGAGCATCGACTTCGGAACGGACGATTTAACAATTTCCAAGATACTGTTTAATAATGTTTTACGAACGTATTCTTTGCTTACGACGACACAAACTTCCCGAACGGCCGTCAAATTTTTAAATACGCGCAAATTTTCCTGTTTATCTTCGCTCAAACCCATGGCGTGCATTTCGGGAATAATCGTCATTCCGGGATTATAATCGACCACATGAATGAGCGTATCAATACTTCCCGATTCGTATTTGACGGACGCATTGCCGGCAAGCGATTTCTTTTTCATTAGGCACAAGCGTTCGATTTGTCCCCGAAGGCAATGTTCATTTTCCAACAGCCACAGGTCATTGATGTCGATAGCGTTCAAATCAATTGCTTTTTCCTTATAGTGTTTGTCCTGCGGAGAAACATAGGCATAAAATTTTTCGTAATATACCGGAAATTCGGCCAAGCCGGGGTGGTTAAGTGGGCCGGCTAAAACACCACCGTCCAGCGTGCCGTTTAAAATGTTTTTAATCATTTCGCCGGTGGTATTTTCTTTCAACGTCAATTCGATTTCGCGAAAACTGTCTTGCTGTTTTTGAAGCAAAACCGGTACTAAATATGACGCAATGGTCGGAATAATCCCCAATGTAAATTTCCCTTTGACGACATTTTGCTCGCTCTCGATTATTTCTTTGATTTGATTGAAATATTTGAGCGAAATCCGCGCCTGATCAATAATTTGCCTTCCGATAGCGGTCGGCTCGACCGGGTGCTTGGTGCGATCGAAAATTTTCACATTCAATTCTTCTTCCAATTTTTGAATCATCATGCTTAATGTGGGTTGTGTAACGCAGCACATTTCGGCTGCTTTGGCAAAATGCCGGAAATTATCAACCGCAATCACATATTCTAATTGTTGAACATTCATATATTTATAAATTTTATCTATGCAAAGATAAAAAATATCAGTTTGATTGATGTTGTGATTACCCTTAAATTTGCAGAAAAATGTACAAATAAAAAATTCAACTTAAAAAATTAAAGATTATGCAACCGATTATCAATTCACAACTGCCTGAATTTAAGGCACAAGCGTATCAAAATGGAAGTTTCCGTACAGTAACAGACAAAGACGTGCTGGGCAAATGGGCGATTTTCTTTTTCTATCCCGCCGATTTCACTTTTGTTTGCCCGACCGAATTGGAAGACATGGCCGACAAGTACGCCAAATTGCAGGAAATGGGTGTCGAAGTGTATTCTGTCAGCACCGACACACATTTTGTGCATAAAGCCTGGCACGACGCTTCCGAAACCATCCGCAAAATCAAATATCCAATGTTGGCAGACCCGACCGGCGCATTGAGCCGCGCATTGGGCGTTTATATCGAAGAAGACGGTTTGGCTTATCGCGGAACGTTCCTTGTCAATCCGGAAGGGAAAGTCAAAATTGCAGAAATTCATGACAACGGCATCGGCCGCAATGCCGACGAGCTGTTGCGCAAAGTGGAAGCTGCCCAATTTGTGGCCGCTCATCCCGACGAAGTTTGTCCGGCGAAATGGCACAAAGGCGACAAAACACTGAAACCAAGTATCGACTTGGTGGGGAAAATCTAAAATACAAAGATTATGTTAGATTCAGCTTCAAAAGAACAATTGAAATCCATATTCGCCGGGTTACAGGCGGATTACACTTTGTATATCAACGTTTCGCCTCAGCACGAAAGCCGGGGCGAACTGTTGGAGTTATTAAACGATGTAGCGGCTTCGTCCGAAAAAATCACGTGTGAGGTGAAAGACGGTGAGGGATTGGAATTTTTGTTGTTGAAAAACAGCGAAAATACAGGGATTACATTTCGGGGTATTCCGAACGGACACGAATTTACTTCGTTACTGCTGGCGATTCTGAATGCCGACGGTAAAGGAAAAAATATTCCTGACGAGGCGATTGTCCGGCGGGCGAAAGCATTAAAGGGAAATATTCGATTATCGACTTATGTTTCATTGACTTGCACGAATTGTCCCGACGTGGTGCAATCGCTTAATCTGATGGCAATATTGAATAATAACATTAGTCACGAAATGGTTGATGGCGCGATTAATCAGGCGGAAACCGATAAGTTGAAAATCCAAGCTGTGCCTTCGGTTTTTGCTGACGGCGAACTGCTGCATGGAGGAAAATCAAGTTTCGGCGAATTGCTGGAAAAATTGGAAGCAAAATATGGCTCGGACACGGCGGAATTATTCGAAGCGGTGAAACATTTCGACGTTGTGGTGGTCGGCGGAGGTCCTGCCGGAAGTTCCGCCGCGATTTATTCCGCCCGAAAGGGCTTGAACGTAGCGATTGTCGCCGAGCGTATCGGCGGACAAGTGAAAGAAACCGTCGGCATCGAAAATTTGATTTCTGTACCTTATACTACCGGCGACAAATTGGCGGAGGATTTAAAAACCCATCTACAACGTTACGCGGTCAATTTATTGGAACATCGGAAAGTTGAAAAATTGGAAATTGACGGAAAAGAAAAAGTCTTGTCGCTGAGCGGAGGCGAGAAATTGATGGCACCGGCTGTGATTATTGCGACGGGCGCGAATTGGCGAAAGTTAAATATTCCCGGCGAAGCGGAATACATTGGCCGCGGCGTGGCATTTTGTCCGCATTGCGACGGGCCGTTTTATCAGGGAAAACCCGTTGCCGTTATCGGTGGCGGAAATTCGGGCATAGAAGCAGCAATTGATTTGTCCGGCATTTGTTCCAAAGTAACGGTTTTCGAGTTTTTGGATGAACTGAAAGCCGACCGCGTGTTGCAGGAAAAAGCTAAAAATAGGCCGAATGTGGAAATCTTTGTTTCTTCGCAAACAACGGAAGTGATCGGCAACGGCGAAAAAGTAACCGGTATCCGTGTCAAAAACCGGAAAACGGACGAAGAACGAACGGTAGCATTAGACGGTATTTTCGTCCAAATCGGATTGTCCGCTAACAGTTCGGCGTTTAAAGAAATTGTGACTGTCAATCGTTTCGGTGAAATCGAAATCGACACACGTTGCCGTACCAATCAGCCGGGTATTTATGCAGCGGGCGATGTTACGACGGTACCGTATAAACAGATAATTATTTCGATGGGTGAAGGGGCAAAAGCGGCGTTAAGTGCGTTTGAAGATCAAATGTATCAATGACTTACAGCCGTGCATTTCGCGAAGCGTCTAATCGTAAAAAGATAAACAAAAGAATGGTGAAAGCCCAAAGCGAAGAGCCGCCATAGCTGAAAAAAGGCAGTGGAATACCAATCACCGGCATGATGCCGATGACCATTCCGATGTTGACGGCGAGGTGGAAAAAAAGAATGCAAGCGACACTGTAGCCATAGATGCGATAGAAAACAGAGCGTTGCCGCTCGGCTAAAAAAATCAACCGGATAATCAATACTAAAAATGTCAGTAGCACTGTTGATGCGCCGATAAAGCCTTTTTCTTCGCCAATCGTGCAAAAAATGAAATCCGTGTCTTGTTCGGGGACATATTTCAGTTTGGTTTGCGTTCCGTTCAAAAATCCTTTGCCGGTCACTCCGCCCGATCCGATAGCGATTTTCGACTGATTGACGTTGTAGCCTGCACCGCTTGGGTCGTCGATTACACCCAACGCAACCTGAATGCGGATTTGCTGGTGTCGCTCCAGTACTTCGTCGAAAACATAATCGACCGAATATAGAAAGCCCAGCGAGCAAAGCGCGAACAGCGAAATCCATAAATATTTAGACGCGCGATATTTGATAAAGAGGTAAATGAGGTATGCAACCATTCCGAACACAGCGGCCAATGCAATATGACACCAATCGAAAGGGTAGAAAAACGAAACAATCAACGACACAAAAGCAAGGCTTAATAACCCATAAATAAGATATTTCACATGATGTCGTCCTTTTTCATAGCCGTATAACATGCCCAGCATTGACAAAATAATCAAAATCAGCACCAAAAATTGTCCGACCTGAGTTTCGCCCCATATCGCGCCGGTATAACGTACTACCAGCACAAAAAATGCGATGGCGGCAAATCCCGAAAACAACACCGTTCCCGACATGCCTTCGCGATACAACACCAGAAAGAACGCGAGAAATACCAACGCCGAGCCGGTTTCCTTTTGCAGCAAAATCAACAACATCGGAAGTAGAATCAGTCCCAGCAGGCTGAACATGTTCCGCATGTCTTTCAGGTTGAATTTGTAGAGGCTCATGACTTTTGCCAATGCCAATGCGGTTGCAAACTTAGCAAACTCGGCGGGTTGCAAACGCACCGGCCCCATGACCAACCACGAACGCGAGCCTTTTATATCGGGTGCAACGAAAATGGTTACAACCAACAGAATAATAATAATGATATATATCCAAAAGGCAAAGACTTCGTACCAATCACTTTCAATCATTAACAGCGAAAATCCGATCAACAGTGAAGAAAGAATCCAAACCATTTGCATACCTGCGCGTCCCGACAAATCAAACATACCGGCTTGGTCGTAATTATAGCTCGCGGCATAAATACTAAACCACCCTGCTATAACCAGCAGGAAATAGATAAAAATCGACCACCAATCGACCGTACTCCAGACGTTAATTTTTCTGTAAGACATTGCGCAAAATGGTTGTATTTTTCATATTTGTTTCAATCCACTTATCCTGTTCGGGAATTTCCCGCTTAAGATATTTTTCAATCATCAGCCGGCCGGTCGGAACAGCGTAGGTTGCGCCAAATCCACCGTTTTCCACAAAAACCAAAATTGCCACTTTCGGGTCTTCCATCGGAGCGAATGCCATAAAAATGGAGTGGTCTTTTCCGCTGTTCTGCGCCGTTCCTGTTTTTCCACAAACGGCAATGTCGGAAATATTCGCGCCTCGGCATGTTCCACCGGTTACAGCTAAACGCATGCCTTCGACAATCGGATCATAATTTTTCGGATCAATACCGGTATAGCGAGGGATGCCGTATAAACTGTCCAACGGCGCGTCTTTGATTTTTTTGACTACGTGAGGCGTATAGAAATAACCGCGATTAGCGATTGTCGTTGCCAAATTGCAAATCTGAATGGGAGAAAGCAACACCTCGCCCTGTCCGATAGCAATCGAAATCACGGTAAAAGGATTCCAATGTTTTTTATACAATTTATCAAAATATTCACTATTGGGTATCATGCCTCGTTTTTCGCCCGGCATATCCACGCCCAGCGGATAGCCAAAGCCCTGTGCCACCATGTGGTCGCGCCATTTATCCATGGCTTCCTGAATAGAAGTGTATTTTTTACTGTCTAACATGGCCTTTAGTCCCCAGCAAAAATAGGCATTGCAACTCGTTCCAATGGCTGCCGTCAGTGCCAAAGGCGAAGGGTGGGAGTGGCAGGCAGGATGTCCACCTCCCGGAGGCCAACCGCCGTAGCAGGAATAGGCCGTGCTCGGTGTGATAATTCCTTCCTGTAAAAAAGTTAATCCATGTGCCGTTTTGAAAGTCGATCCGGGCGGATAAGTGCCGTTCAATGCGCGGTTAATCAAGGGCATATAGGGATTTTTCTGCAATTCTTTGAAAGCTGCACGGAACTGCCGGCCGACTAATGAAGCAGGATCGTAGGTCGGTGATGAAACCATGCAAAGGATTTCGCCGGTTTTCGGCTCAATCATGATGATTGTCCCCAGTTTATTGCGCATCAGTTCTTCGCCGTAGGCTTGCACTTCCATGTCGATAGAAAGCGTCAAGTCTTTTCCCGAAACCGGCTCAATGTCGTGTTTGCCGTTTTCATATTTTCCAATTGTGCGCCCGTGCGCATCCCGCAACAGGATTTCGACGCCTTTTTCGCCCCGCAAAAACTCTTCGTACGAGCGTTCCACACCGGTTTTTCCGATATAATCACCTCGCTTGTAATATTCGTCTTTGGCGATGTCTTTTTTATCCGCTTCGGCGATATAACCCAACACGTGAGCGGCATACGGATAATCATACTGCCTCACCGTGCGATTTTGAATATAAAAACCGGGATATTTATAAATGGATTCCTGCAAAATGCCGTATTCCTTATTTCCCAACTGCGTGAGGAAAACTTGGGGTGTATAAGACGAATAGCCCGGATTGAGTGACTTATTTTTGATGTCGCTCATGCGTTTCAGAAAATAGGCTTTGTCGATATTTAAAGCATTGCAAAATCCCAGTGTATCAAAGGCTTGCGTTTCGCGCATAACTACCATGACATCATACGCCGGCTGATTATACACTAATAGTTTGCCGTTGCGGTCATACATCACTCCGCGTGAAGGAAAGAGGGTTTTATTCAGAAAAGCATTATTATCCGCCCATTCTTTATAATCTGGATTAAGTACTTGCAGATTAAAGAGTTGAATTAAATAAACAAATACAACCACACAGAAAAACAAAATCAAAAAGGCTTTCCGCGTATCCGGATTAAATTTATCGGCGTTCATTTTTCGCTCCTCCCCAATTTATATTTTCCAAAGCATATACGAGCGCAAGTGTAAGCACAAAACTTCCTAAAATCCGGAGGAAAAGACCGGCGGCGTCAAACAGGGAAAAGGCTTCCGTCGAAAATACAATCAACTGGTGAAGCAAAATCATTCCCGAAACGTAACGAAAAAAAGCCGCATGTCCAAAAGTCTTAAGCGAAGGAGCAAAGTCTTCAAAAACATCGCGCGGGGCAAACAATTTCAATAGATAGAAACGCATGAAACCGGCCACCACACAGGCCAGCATATTCAGTCCCAACGTATGGTCAAAAATATCAATACAAAGTCCCAGTAAAGCGGAAAGCAAAACCACTGCATTCCGGTTGAGGCTGACCGGCAGTTTAATAATAAAATAAATATAGAGCAACGGCGTGGCGTATCCGAATAAATGCACTTTATCGAACAAAGCCACCTGTAAAAACACAAGTGCCACAAACCAGATTATGCGCCGTATCGCTTCCATTTAGGGTTGAATTGTTTTTTGCAATTCGTTTTGCTCGCGCTGATATTCGTTTTTCACAATTGTCACCGTATTCAACGTGTGGAAATTAGTAAATAACTTTATTTTGAGCGAGTTATAATTATCATTTTTTTCTTTCTGAACACTCACGATTGTTCCAACCGGCAGTCCCTTGGGGAAAATGGTCGAATAGCCACTCGTAACGACAGTGTCGCCGATTTGAAAAATGGCATGACGCGGAATTTCCGTCAAATAAGTGTATTGTGCGTCTTTTCCGTCCCACACCAACGGTCCCGAATAATTGGTTTTCAATTTACAATTTAAGCGAAATTTCGGATTAAGTACCGGAATGACAATCGAAAAATGAGAGGAAGTTTTCATCACCACACCCACAATTCCGTTGGTCGAAAGTACGCCCATATCCGGCGTGATTCCGTCGTTTGCCCCTTTATTCAAAGTAATATAATTTTCGAGCCTCGAAACGTTTTTATCCACAACTTGCGCCGGAATAAATTGATAAATCAACGTATGAAGTGTGTCGATGGCCACGCTTGCCGTTTGATTCGTATCATTTCGAGAAGCTAATGCTTGTTGATACTCAAAAACAGAGGTTTCGAGTTCGGCAATTTTTTTTGTCAAGTCTTCATTGGCACTTTTCAAGTTCATATAAGACTGAAAACCATTAGTTACAGTGTAGATACTACCTGTAACATCGTCGGCTACCGATAAATATTTACTCCGCTGAAACTCGCTATGATCGATAAGTAAAAAAACAGAAAGAAAGAGCAAGAGTAAAAAAAGCAGCCAATGAACGTTTTTGACAATAAAATTGAATAAGTTCTGCAACTATCGTATCAAAAATTTATATCTGTGAATATTTTTCAATGCAATCCCTGTTCCTTTCGCCACTGCATGCAATGGGTCGTCTGCAATGTGGAAAGGTATATTTATCTTGTCCTGCAAGCGTTTGTCCAGCCCGCGAAGCAAGGCACCGCCGCCCGCCAGATAAACACCGTTGCGCACAATATCGGCATACAATTCGGGAGGCGTATTTTCTAACGCGCTCAACACCGCCATTTCGATTTTGGAAACCGATTTATCCAAGCAATGCGCGATTTCCTGATACGAAACCGGCACTTCCATCGGCAACGCCGTCATTCGGTTGGGACCGAAAACGACATAATCTTCGGGCGGATTTTCAAGATTAACCAACGCGGCACCGACATTGATTTTAATCATTTCGGCTGTCCGTTCGCCCACTTTCATGTTGTGCTGGCGTCCCATATATTCGAGAATGTCGGCCGTCAAATCATCACCGGCAATGCGGATAGACTTGTTAGAAACAATCCCGCCGAGCGAAATAATCGCAATCTCGGTTGTTCCTCCGCCAATATCCACAATCATGTTGCCTTCGGGTGCTTCCACGTCCAGCCCGATACCGATTGCCGCCGCCATCGGCTCATAGATCATATAAACATCGCGTCCGCCGGCATGTTCGGCCGAGTCGCGCACCGCGCGGATTTCGACTTCGGTACTTCCCGAAGGAATACAGACTACAATTCGCAACGAGGGCTGAAACAGCCGGTTTTTGTTGTTGATCATCTTAATCATGCCCCGAATCATTTGTTCGGCGGCGGCGAAGTCGGCAATCACGCCGTCGCGCAACGGACGTATCGTTTTGATGTTGCTATGCGTTTTACCGTGCATACGTTGCGCTTCCGCACCGATAGCAATCAGTTTCTCCGTGCGTTCGTCCAATGCCACCACCGACGGCTCATCAACTACGATTTTATCATTTTGAATGATAATCGTGTTGGCCGTTCCCAAATCTATCGCGATTTCCTGTGTAAATGAAAATAATCCCATGTTATAAATTAGTGTTTGAAATGGCGTATTCCGGTTGTTACCATACTGACGTCATTATTATTACAATATTCGATCGATAAATTATCTTTAATAGAGCCTCCGGGCTGAATAACCGCCGTAATTCCTGCCTCGTGTGCAATTTCCACGCAATCGGGGAAGGGGAAGAAAGCATCGGAAGCCATCACCGCGCCGTTTAAATCGAAACCAAACGACTGCGCTTTTTCAATCGCCTGCTTCAATGCATCGACGCGAGAAGTTTGACCGACTCCACTTGCGCAAAGTTGTTTGTTTTTCGCTAAAATAATAGCGTTCGATTTCGTGTTTTTGACTAATTTGTTGGCAAACAACAAGTCTTCGATTTCTTGTTTTGTTGAAACTTTATTTGTTACTATTGTCAAATCACCGGCCGTTTGGATGCTTGTATCCTTATCTTGGGCTAAGACGCCGTTCAACAGCGAACGAAATTGCGGGTCAAGCCCACAATGACAGTCCTTTTGAGCCAAAATAATACGGTTTTTCTTTTCTTTCAAAATTTTCAAGGCTTCTTCGTCGTAAGCGGGAGCGATAATCACTTCAAAGAAAATTTTTGTGATTTCTTCGGCTGCCGCCTTATCGATTTTTGCGTTGCAAATCAACACACCGCCGAAAGCCGAAACCGGGTCGCCTGCCAAAGCTGCTTCCCATGCTTCTTTCACCGTCGAGCGCGAAGCAATGCCGCAAGCATTGTTGTGTTTCAAGACTGCAAATGTCAATTCGTCAAATTCCGAAATCAAATCGATTGCCGAACTGATGTCTAACAAATTATTGTATGAAATTTCTTTGCCTTGCAACTGCTCAAACAATTGATCGAGGTTGCCGTAGAAGACACCTTTTTGGTGTGGGTTTTCACCGTAGCGCAAATGGTTTGCTTTGTCTTGCGCCTGACGAAAATAACTGCCTTCCCCTCCGTCGAAATAATTGAAAATCGCCGTATCGTAACCCGACGAAACCGCAAACGCTTCTTTAGCAAACCACTTCCGGTCTTCCAGTGTCGAGGTAGCACCTTTTTCTGTAAGCAGATTATTAAATGCTTCGTATTGGTTTTTGGAAGCGACAATCACCACATCCTGAAAATTTTTTGCGGCTGCACGGATAAGAGAAATTCCGCCAATGTCGATTTTTTCGATAATGTCTTCTTCGTTCGCGCCGGCTTCCACCGTTTCGCGAAAAGGATACAAATCAACAATCACCAAATCAATTTCAGGAATTTCGTACTGACGGATTTGCTCGCGGTCGCCTTCATGATCGCGCCGATTTAAAATCCCGCCAAACACTTTGGGATGCAGGGTTTTCACTCGTCCGCCCAAAATCGACGGATAACCGGTTAATGTTTCTACATACCGGCAAGGAATCCCTAATGATTCGATAAAGGCTTGCGTACCACCGGTCGAATAAAATTCGACGCCTTCTTTATGCAGTTTCGACAAAATTTCGTCCAATCCTTCTTTATGAAATACGGATACTAATGCGTTTTTAATTCGTTTTTGAGCAGACATTATGTATTTTAATTGAGTTCTTTGAGTAAGGCCACAAAATTACATAATTCCTTTGAGAAAGGCAATTGTTTTTATTTTGATTTTATGATTTTCAATAATTCTTCGACCGCATTTTCTTCGGGAATGTTTTTTAGTACACAGGTTTTGCCTTTGTAGAGACTTACTTTTCCTGCGCCTGCGCCGACATAACCGTAATCTGCGTCGGCCATTTCGCCCGGACCATTCACAATACAGCCCATAATGGCTATTTTCAGGCCTTTGAGGTGGGCGGTTGCCGCTTTCACTTTTTTGATGGTTGTCTGCAAATCAAACAACGTGCGTCCGCAACTCGGACAAGAAATGTATTCGGTTTTGCTGATACGGCTTCCCGATGCTTGCAAAATACCGAAACTGCAAGCGTCTTGGTGGGGCGACAACATCAATCCGTCGGTCAATTTGTCGATAAAAAATGCACCGCAATCGGTAGCTGCCCGCAGTTGAAAATTTTCCGCGTCGGCTTTAGCATACGTTTGCCACAAAATCACCGGATTGCGCATGTCTTCATTCAGCAAAGTATGAATAAATGCTTTTTGCTCATAAATATTACCATCCGGCGAATAAAGTAAAATAACCGTTTGCGGTTTGCTTCGCAAATCATTCAGCAGACCGTTGTTTAATTTCCCAAAACTTGTAGCCAAAAATTGCACCGGCGCGTCGCACGCCAACCATTCTTTTTTTGCATAAGTCCAAAACAACGGGAAGGTATTTTTTTTCGCCGTATAAACGGAATAATCGACAATTGCCGGAATGTCTTTTGGCAGTGTTTTTTGTTTTCCGATGTATAAATAATCGGGAAGCAATTCTTTATCCACCGAATAATCGCCCGTAGCCGAACGGTCGGAGATGACTACCGGCACATTTTCTCCGCCGATATTTCCTACTGAGGTGGTGTGTCTGCGCTGAGGCCTGACCGGGTCAAAAAACGGACAGGCTTTGTGCGGAATAATCGGAAATTTTTCTTTTTCCGCAATGATTTCGACCAGTGCGCGCGCGACCGGAATTTCGGCTTCGGGATCTTCGCTCAACGAAACGCGAATCGTATCGCCGATACCTTCCTGAAGTAAAGCACCGATACCGACTGCCGATTTAATCCGTCCGTCTTCGCCGTCGCCCGCTTCGGTAACGCCCAAATGTATCGGAAAGTTCATATTTTCCTCGTCCATTTGCATCACCAGCAGGCGTACCGTCCCCACCATGACGGATGGATTGGACGCCTTAATGGAAATGACCACATCGTTGAAATTTTCGGCTACGCAAATCAGCAGAAATTCCATGCAGGATTCCACCATTCCGTAGGGCGTGTCGCCGTAACGGCTCATAATCCGGTCGGAAAGCGAGCCGTGATTAACGCCAATCCGTATAGCTGTGCCGTGTTCTTTGCAAATTTTTAAAAACGGAATAAACCGTTCCCTGATTTTTTCGATTTCTATAGAATATTCTTCGTCGGTGTATTCGGCCGTTTGAAACGTTTTGGCCGGATCGGCAAAATTTCCCGGATTGATACGGACTTTTTCCACCATCGCCGCTGCAGCTTCCGCCGCTTTCGGGTTGAAATGAATGTCGGCAATCAATGGTGTCTGATAACCGGCTTTGCGCAATCCCTTCCGAATGTTTTCAAGATTAGTCGCTTCACGTACTCCCTGCGCTGTCAGCCGGACATATTCTCCACCCGCTTCAATGATACGGATACACTGCCGGACACTTTCTTTCGTATCAAGCGTTGAAGTGTTGGTCATCGATTGAATGCGTATCGGATTGTCCTCGCCCATCGGCGTGTTGCCGATATGCACAACTGACGACTTCCGTCGTTTGTAATAGAATTTATCCACTAATTCGTCTTGAATTTGTATTGAACGGCCGACAATTCCTGATTAGCCTGCACAATTTTCGTCTTTAATTCTTCTTTATAGTCCGCTAATTTTTTCTGCAACTTTTCGTCTTTCACCGCCAAAATTTGAATGGCCAGCAGGGCAGCATTCAGGGAAGCGTTGATACCAACCGTCGCCACCGGAATGCCCGGAGGCATCTGTACAATTGCTAACAAAGCATCCATACCGTCGAGCGAAGCATTAATCGGAACGCCGATAACCGGCAAAGTCGTCATGGATGCAATCACACCCGGAAGGTGCGCCGCCATGCCTGCCGCCGCGATAATTACTTCTATTCCGCAATTTTTCGCGTTTTTGGCAAAATCTTCCACTTCAGCCGGCGTGCGGTGTGCCGACAAAGCGTGCATCTCAAACGGCACTTCAAACTGTTCGAACAGTTTGGCGGCTTTATCCATAATGGGAAGGTCTGATGTGCTTCCCATTATGATACTGACAATGGCTTTCATCGTCCGATAAATTGTTCGTATTGGCCGGCCGACATCAATTTATCCAACTGACTCGTGTCTGCGATTTCGATTTTGATAATCCAGCCGTCACCGTAGGGGGCAGAATTGACCAATTCGGGCTGATCTTCCAGCGCGGGATTGACTTCCTTCACCGTTCCTCCGACCGGCATCAACAAATCGGAAACGGTTTTGACCGCTTCAATCGAGCCGAAAACTTCATTTTGTTCGATGGTTTCGCCCACAGAAGCGACATCGACAAAAACAATTTCGCCCAACTGGTCTTGGGCATAATCCGTAATGCCTACAAAGGCAGTTTCACCTTCCACGCGAATCCATTCATGGTCGTTCGTGTAATTTACATTGCTTGGAAATTTCATGAATTTTATTTAGAGTTTATATTTCTTTTCGTAAACGGGCGATAGGAATATTCAACTGTTCGCGATATTTTGCTACCGTTCGCCGCGCAATATTGTATCCTTTTTTCTTTAATTCTTTTACTAAGACGTCGTCGGGAAGTGGATTAGATTTGTCTTCTTCCTTAATACAGCTCCGGAGAACGGCCTTGATTTCACGCGAAGAAACATCTTCTCCTTCTTCATTGATTAATGATTCGGAAAAGAAATATTTCAGCGGATAGACACTCCAATTCGTCTGTACATATTTGCTGTTGCTGACACGCGAAATGGTCGAAATATCATAACCGCAAATTTCCGACACGTCTTTCAAAATCATGGGCTTGATTTTGGTTTCGTCGCCGGTCAGGAAAAATTCGCGTTGGATTTGCACAATCGCCAGCATGGTTTTTCTCAATGTGGTCGAACGCTGTTTAATCGCATCAATAAACCATTTTGCCGAATCTAATTTTTGCTTGACAAACGTAAGTACTTCCTTTTTGCTCTGTGCCGGGTCGTCTTTTTCATGGATATAATAACTCAGCATGTTGCCGTATTCCCGATTCACTCGCAATTCGGGAATATAAGGTTCGGGCATATTGAAAATCAGTTCACCGTTCATCGCTTCCACAATGAAATCGGGAACGATGTGCGACATTTTGGTTTCCATCGTACTCTCCCACGAACTTCCGGGCTTAGGATTTAAAAGGACAATTTCCGCCACCACTTCTTTCAATTCGTCTTCCGTAATGTTCAGCGGCCGAATAATTTTATCGTATTGATGTTTGGAAAAAGCCTCGAAATACTTGTCCAAAATTGTTATCGCCAATTCGCGCACCGGCGTTTTTTCCTTCCGCGTGATTTGCAGCAACAAACATTCCTGCAAATCGGCCGCGCCGATTCCTGCCGGGTCTAACTCTTTAATCGCTGTCCAGACTTCCGTGATTTCGGAAACCGGAACATCCATGCCGATCTGAAAAGCCATATCGTCCGAAATATCTTCGGGATTGCGCCGCATATAGCCGTCACTGTCGATATTACCAAGCAGGTATTCGCCGATTTGAAGCTGTTTGGGCGTCAGCGGTTTCAACTGAAGCTGGTCCATCAAATATTCTTGAAGCGATTGCGCTTCCGAGTAAGGAATTTCTTCGCGTTGTTCCCCTCTTCCCCGATTGTACTGTCGGAGTTTATAATCCGGCACATCATCTTCTGTCAGATAATCACCCATCGTGATTTCGTCTTCGGTGATATTCGTTTCTTCCTTATTTCCAAATTCATCGCTTGCTCCCTCTTCTCCCGGTTCCGGATTTTCCGAAGCCTCTTCCAATGCCGGATTTTCTTCTAACTCCTGATTAATCCGATTTTCGATTTCAAGAGAAGTCAGTTCCAACATTTTAATCTGTTGAATTTGTAAAGGCGATAATTTCTGTTGTTGTTGCTGAGCGAGTTGTTGTTTAATCATATTAACGCCATTCGTTTTTAAGAAATCGGTACAAATATAGTGGATTCCCGCATTATTTCAAATTTTCCATGTATTCTTTTGGAGAAATTCCGGAAAATTCTTTGAAAGAAGCGGAAAAATGCGATAGGGTGGAGAAGCCGACCGAGAAAGCGACATCGGAAATGGAGAGATTTTTGTTGTGTAACAACTCGCCGGCTTGCGTCAGCCGGATGTTGCGAATAAAATCGCGCGCCGATTGATTGGTGAGTTCCTTCAACTTGCGATGGAGATGTACGCGGCTCATGCCAACCGCCGAACTCAACGCTTCGACCGTAAATTCGGGATTGTTGATGTTCTCGTTGATGGCTTTTAAAATGCGTTCCATCAATAACTCGTTCGCCGATTTCACTTCTATCTTGTCGATTTTTCCTTCGGATTGTGATTGAAATTTGCCTTTCAGACGTTCGCGGTTGTCCAGCAAGCCCGCAACGGACGATTTCAGCACTTCGGGATTGAACGGTTTTACCATAAACAAATCCGCACCGGTTTTCAGTCCGGCGATACGGTCTTCGTCCTGCGTTTTCGCCGTTAACAAAATAACCGGAATATGTTCAGTTTGAATATTTGATTTTACTTTTTTTGTTAGATTGATGCCATCCATTTCCGCCATCATAATATCCGAAATAATCAAATCGGGTTTTTCCTTTAAAATATAATCCAACGCCTCTTTTCCGTTGTAAGTCTGTTGGATTTTGTATTGGTCTTGCAGCTGGCTTTTGATGTAATGGTTGATTTCGTGGTCATCTTCGACAATCAAAATGCGGTAGTTGGTTTTCGCTCGAACAATTTTTTCGACTTCGGGCTTATCCGATTCTACCGGTTGTTCGCTATTGTTGGGATGTTCCTGTTCCAGCGGCAGGCGCAATGTAAAAATCGCCCCCGAACGGTCTTTGCGCGCTGAGGCATGGATTGTTCCATGATGAAGTTCGACTAATGAACGCGTCAGATGCAGGCCGATACCTGTGCCGTAGTTGGGCAACGTATCCTGATTGGCTTGGTAAAACCGGTCAAAGATTTTTTCCGTATCCGATTCGTCAATGCCAATACCCGAATCCTGAATTTTGATTTCAAAAAAATCGTCGCCGGTCGTCAGGAAAACATCGATTTCGCCGTTTTCGGGCGTAAATTTAAACGCATTGGAGAAAATATTGTACAGCACTTTGTCGAAATTGTTGATGTCTATCCACGCTTTCAGATCGGGCATTTCGTGATGGAATGAAAAACGGATATTTTTGTTATTGGCCGAATATTCAAAAGCGTGCATCACATCTTTGATAAATCCGACTAAATCGGTTTCGCGCGCCCGTAACTGCATTTGCCCCCGGTCAAGTTTCCGCATATCCATTAATTGGTTAATTAAACGGAGAATACGTTGTGCATTCCGGTAAATTAGTAAATACGTTTGTTGCAAATTTTGGTCTTTATTTGTACTCAACAGTTTTTCTAACGGCCCTAAAATCAGCGTCATCGGCGTGCGAATTTCGTGCGAAATATTCGTAAAAAACTGCAATTTGGCTTGACTGATTTGTTCGGCGTGTTCCATGCGCAGAATTTCGTGCCGGTGTTGGATTTTCTGTTTTACATAAAAATACACTGCGCAGATAATCAGCAGGAAGAGAAGCAGATAAATCAATTTCGCTATAAACGTCTGGTAAAAAGCCGGACGGATTTGAATTTGGATTGTTTTTATTTCCGATTGATTTTCCTTATCGGCCGCGTAAAAATGTAGTTTGTATTTTCCGTGACTGAGATTCGTGTAAGTAATCCGGTTGTTACCCGGCGGGTTGGCAGTCCATTGTGTATCAAAGCCTTCGAGTTGATAGAAATAGCGAATACTTTCCGGATTGCCGTATTCCAGCGTCGAAAGTTCGATACTGAAAACATTGTCGTATGAGGCCAGATTGATGTCGGGATTGTCCAACAGTGGACGGTTGAAAATGGCTTGTTTTCCCGATTTTTGTCCGACGTAAACCGGTTGGCCGAACAAATAAAACTGCGTAATAAACACGTTCAATTGCTGTTTTTTCGCATGAATATTTTGTGGATAAAAACAGGTGATACCGTTAATTCCACCGAAAAAGATCTCGCCGGCGGTCGACTGGAAAGCTGCTCCGCGCGTAAATTCCGTTCCCTGCAAACCGTCGGACGTGTAATAATTGGTAAAACTGTTTTCGGCCGGCGAATACTTGGAAATGCCCGAATGTGTGCTCAGCCAGATGTTGTTTTGCTCGTCGGCTTCGATAGCGCAGATAATTGTACTGCCCAGACCGTTTTCGGAACGGAACACCTGCATTTCCTGCGTTTGCTTGTTCAGACTGGCCAATCCGTTGTCCGTTCCAATCCACAGAACGCCATTTTTATCCTGATTAACCGCCAGTACCACATTGCTCGGTAGGCTGGAATTATCGGTGGTGTAAGTAATAAATGTATGATTTTGCGTATCCATACAACTCAATCCTTTATACGTTCCGAGCCACAACAATCCTTTTTCGTCCAAAAACAGCGCGCTAATCCAATTGTTGGGCAGTCCGATAGTGGCTATACCCAACACTTCGTTACTCATAAAATGATTGACGACCGTTTGCGTCGTCCGGTCGAATTCATACAGTCCGTTGCCGTAAGTACCTATCCACAAATGTCCTTTGTCGTCGGCTTTCAGACAATACACGCGATTAGGCGTAAAATAACGACATTTGCCGGAAGCCGGATCGAATAATGCCAGCCCATTTAAATACGAGCCTAACCACAACCGGCCGCCGGTTTCCTCGCAAATCGAAAGAATGGTGCTCGGAACAGAGGCCGGATTTTCTGAATGTTCAAAATGCCTGTCGTTTTTCGTTTGATTATGAATAGCATACAATCCGTCGTTGTCTGTTCCCACCCAAATCACCGAATCTTTATCTTTGAAAATCGACATCACGCTGTTTGAACCGATGTTGTTTCGCTGAAACGATTTGTAGCCGTAATATTGGAAGCCGTTCGGATTGTGGGGAATGAAAAAGACGCCTTTCTGGAAAAGTCCTGCCCAGAGATTACCGTCCTTGTCTTCAATCAGGCTATGTACTTTGGCTTTGGAGAAATCGAAGGGCGTGGAAGCCGGCTCGTAATTTTCCAAAACAGAACTATCGTAAATTTTCATTCCGTTGCCATCTGTTCCGATGTATAAATTTCCGGTCGTGGGGCTGAAAAGCGTGATTTTCATCGGTAGTTGGCGGTTTCCTTTGCTGTCGGGAATAACGGTTGTCCGGCCGTCGGCCAAATCATATTGCGTCAGACCGGCATAGAGTGAGCCGATAAAGATATGTCCGGCGTTGTCTTCGCAAATCGACGAAACATTTTTGTCCGTTACTTGAATGACGCGTCCCGCTTCGGTAATCACCCAGCAGGCGGTTTCCGAGCCAATCCACAACTGCCGCCGGCTGTCTTCAAAAACGGCCGTCAGAAAAAGATTATTGAGTTGCGAATTGATTTCGGTTTCAGCATTGCACCCGTTTTCCCCTTTTTTAATCACAAACAATCCTGACCCGGAAGTCGCAATCCACACGTCGCCTTTGTGGTTTTCAATCATACGCGTAACGTGTGGAAACTGTTGCAAACTTTTCTGAAACAGCATTTTCACTTCACTGAAACGGTTGGTGTTGCGGTCGTATTTCATTAAGCCGTTGATACAGCCTATATAAAAATTCCCCATGCTATCTTCAAACAAGCAACGCACATAATTGTTTTTCAATGAAGTTGTATCGCCCGAAATATTCCGGTAAGTCGTAAATTTCATACCGTCAAAGCGATTTAACCCGTCTTCGGTCGCAATCCAGATAAATCCTTTTTTGTCCTGATAAATCTGATTTATCAAACTGTTGGACAATCCTTGTTCGGTCGAATAAAACTTTGTCGTCTGCGCCTGCATGTAACAAGAACAAATCACCAATAACAGAATGTAGTATAGTTTTTTCATGATAACATAGTTTTCCCGGCTTCAAAAATAGTAATTTTTTTTCAATGTAACATATAAACAAATTTCTGTTACCTGTAAAATTTCAATGTTACGTCTTTGACAGTCTTGTATTCAATTTTGCGGGTTACATTTTTTTGAATAAACTATATTTGCCTGCATAAAATGTAACAACATAAATTTAATACACAATGAAATCGAACTCTCAAAAAGTTTCCTTTGGCGAAAAAGTCGGTTATAGTTTGGGCGACGGTTCGGCCAATCTGATTTTTCAAATGATGATGATGTTCCAAATGATGTTTTATACAGACGTCTTTGGAATTAAGGCAACCGCTGCCGGTATGATACTCCTGTTTGCGCGTTTCTTCGATGCGTTTATCGACCCGTTAGTAGGCATTTTGTCCGACCGTACGAATACCAAATGGGGAAAATATCGCCCCTGGCTACTTTGGACAGCGATACCGTTTGCCGTATTTTTCATTCTGGCATTCACGACTCCCGATTTGAGCGAACGCGGAAAAATTATTTATGCCGGCGTTACCTATACGCTGTTGATGTCAATTTATTCGTTCAACAACACTCCCTATTCGTCGCTCGGAGGTGTCATGACAAGCAATATTCGCGAACGCACCAGCATTTCGTCGATACGGTTTGTCACGGCGACCATCGCTACATTTATCGTGCAAGGCTTGACCTTGCCTTTGGTTACAAAATTCGGAGGAAACGCTTCGTCTTCGCAGGGTTGGTTTTGGACGATTACATTGTTTGCCGTTGTCGGAATTGTTTTAATGGTCATTACTTTTTTCACAACGAAAGAACGTATTACGCCTCCGGTCAATCAGAAAACATCGATAAAGCAAGATTTCAAAGATATTTTCGCGAGCGTTCCGTGGAAATCTATGTTTATCCTGACGCTGTTCCTTTTCACCACATTGGCGATGTGGGGCAGTTCGATGTCGTATTATTTCAAATATGTAGTTGATAAAGACGCTCTATTTACGTTTTTGGGACATTTTGGATTAGTGGCTCAACCGGGTGCTTCGTTGGGCGCGTGGGATAAATTTCTGGACGCTTTCGGATTAATCGTTTATCAGCCCGACGGCGTTTTTGCCACCGGATTTAGCTTGTTTAATATGATTGGCCAATTAATCACGCTGGCAGGAGTGATTTTGCTTTCGGGATTTTTGTCGGGAATTTTCGGCAAACGCAACGTATTTCTGATTTGTCTGACTCTGACCGCTGTTTTCACCGGATTGTTTTACATCGTTTCGCCGGTCAATGTCGGTGGGATTTTCACCCTGAATATTTTGAAAAGTTTAGCGTATGCACCGACCATTCCGTTGCTCTGGGCGATGATGGGCGATGTGGCCGATCATTCGGAATGGGTCAATCACCGGCGAGCGACCGGTTTTGTGTTTGCCGGAATTGTGTTTGCGCTGAAAGCCGGATTGGGTATCGGAGGAGCACTTTGCGGGAAAATCATTGAAGATTTCGGATATGTGGAAAATGCCGTACAATCGGCGAGTGCTGTGAAAGGTATTACGCTGACTTCCAGCCTGATACCTGCGGTTATATTTGCTGTGGGTGTGCTGGCGTTATTCTTTTATCCGATAAGCAAACGGAAAAATGAAGAAATACAAAAAGAATTAGCAGACAGACGAGCATGAAACG
>BNTW01000030.1 GCA_025996895.1 Bacteroidia bacterium
CTTTGCTTTTCGTTTAAATGGGGAGAGATTAACGATAACTTTTCTTTGAGATTTTCCATGACGCAAAGTTAGCTATAATTTTTGATACTAACACTATAAATGTAAAATTAATTTACGGACATTTCCTAAGATGAAATTTTGAACGAACTATTGAGGAATAATAAAGGTAATAAACCGTAATTTATTCCGCTGTTCCTTGTCGCTGATAATGTTTGCCATATTATAATTCGTTTGTAAAATTGTTGTCAAATAGCGTAATGCTATTTTTATATATCTTATTTTCAGTGCTTTACGCACACATTTCTTTTTTTATTTCATTTGCAAAAAAATATATTTAAAATTTGGGAGCAAAGTTAGCATAAAATCTTCAGATTCCACACAAACGCATAAAAATTGGCGGGACTATCGGTCTCGCCAATCTGTCCAATCGATAGTTTTCTTATATTTGCAGTAGAAACATAAACAAATAAAGATATGAAAACATCAGGATTAGACGTGCACAAAGATAGTATATTTTGTGCGATTTGCGACGGGAAAAGTTATTCAGGGGTAAAAGAATTTACAACGACGAGTGTTTCGATTCGTTCTCTTGGCCAATATTTGAGGTCGGAAAAAGTGAAAAGAGTTGCTATGGAAAGTACCTCGACTTACTGGGTTCCCATCTGGGATATTCTGTATGAAATGGAGTTTGAATTGAAGTTGGTTAATCCGCTTCATATCAAGCAGCTGCCGGGCAGAAAGAGCGATGCCAAAGACGCTCAATGGATAGCGGAGTTGCTGTTTAAGAATATGTTGCGAGGCAGTTTGGTACCAAGTCCATTGATACAGGAATTGCGAACTTACACACGAGAGTACCGCAATTTGGTCAATCAGCGGACAAAGGTTTTAACGCAAATGGACAGGCTTCTGGTCATGTGCGGCATCCGTTTAAGCAGTTGCATCAGCAACATTGACTCCAAGAGCTTTATCTTGGTTGTTGAAGCGTTAATACGCGGAGAAACCGACCCTGAGAAATTAGTTAAACTGGTTTATGGCAATCGCAGGAACAAGGAATCAGGGAAACTCAAGGAGAGCCTGACCGGGCAGATGAAAGCCCATCACCGGCTAAAGTTGATGACCTGCAAACAGCAGTTCGATTTGATTGAACAACAAATTGCATTATATCTTTCGGAGATGCAAAAACTTTGCGATACGCATTTTAAGGAAGATATTGACAACCTGACCACCCTGCCGGGCGTAAGCCTGATATCGGCCATGATTATCATAGCCGAAACAGGAGGAGATATGAGTGCCTTTGAGACGAGCGGAAAATTTACCGGATGGACGGAATATGAACTTTTGCTCATAATTACCTACTATTCAATATCTTAAAAAGAACAATTACGTTACAGGTTACGATTTAGCGAAAAACATTTTTGCCTGTTTTTGGCTGCCGTTGACCGGCTTTTGTCTGCATGTAATCTGGGTTCAAAATTACAACTCTTTTTTGAAATAACAAAATCATTGAATATTAATTTTTTACAGTGAGTGCAAGGTGCAAGCGCATATTTATATATATGCGCTTGCACCTTGCACCTCAAACTATATCAAATTCCTTTTGTTTTTTTCATGATACCACATACCTTCTTTGGGAGCATTAGGCAATTTACTGAGACGCTTTTGAATATATCGAATGTGTATCATGGTCAAGCAATTATTTGTATTCTCCATGTGTTCTGTAAACCGGTAATATGCTGAAATGGGTTTGTGTCTGTTAGAAAGCGCTATTGACAAATAACTTTCAAAAAGAAATAATTCTTTTATTTCTTTTGTAAGTTCAATCAGTTCCATTCCTTTCATTTCTTCAGGAAGATGTACTTTGCGGATAATTTCATCTTGATTAATAGCCGCAACGGTTATTTCATTGTTTTTGCGGCGTTTTCGTTTTTTCTTTCCTTCAAGTGTCCAAACCCTGTCCTGTTGGCAGAAGCCATGCTCTAACCAAAGACCGGCGTTATCCAAAATGATTCCTTCCGATTTGTTTTCAGCTGGACGCATACAACGCCCCACCTGTTGCAGATACAATCCCAATGATTGGGTTGGACGTGCCAATTGAACCGCTTCGCAGTCGGGAACATCAAAGCCTTCCGAAACAATATCCACGTTGCTTAAAACCTTAATACGTCCTTCTCTAAATAATTGCAATAGATGTTCGCGTTCTTTTTTAGGAGTATTAGCATCAATATGTTCTGCCTGAATACCTGTCCTGCGGTAGTTTTCTACAATCTGTTTGCTGTGTTCTATATTCACAGCAAAAACAATTATTTTTTTGCCGTTCGCCTTTCTTTGATAGCTTTCGACCAAGTCAGCCATCAGGTTTTCGTTTTGCATCAATTCTCCCAATTCATCTTGGGCATAATCATTCATTTTAATTTTTATTGAAGATAAATCCGGCGTTATGCCAACTATGTGTCTTACTTTTACAAGATAACCCGCTTTGACAAATTCGCTCAACTGTCCGGTAGAAATTAACGTGTCAAACAAATCGGAAAATCCTTCTCCATTCATGCGAATAGGAGTCGCTGTTACTCCCAAGAAGCGGGCTTCAGGATATATATCCCACAGTTTTTTGTATGTTGCTGCTTTTGCATGATGACATTCATCTATGATAACAATATCAGCTTGAGGATAATCGCGTTTGGATAGTCGCAACCTGTACCTCTTTCTCCATATCCGGTTGAATCGTGCCTGAAATAATCCCAACTGCTACCTGAAAGTGAGACAGGCGCTCAGCAATCTGTTCCACCAATTCTTTACGATGTACGACAATCAATACTTTTTTCTCTTTCAAGCGTGCACGTCGAACAATTTCGGAGAAAACGGTAGTTTTCCCCGTACCAGTCGGCATCTGAAAAAGAACATTCATCCGGTTTTGTGTACGAGGATTCCAAGCATCAAAAATTGCTCGAATACCTTCATTCTGATATGGACGTAAAGAAACCAATTTTTTATAACTTGTTTTTGAATAAATCAAACTTCAAAACAAGCATCCGCTTTGAACGAATGATGTTCCCCATGATGAACATAACCTAACTGATTGCACAGTAACCGTGTTTTCCCAATTAGAGCCTTTCCTCCATTATAGTGCGTATGCCCGAATATCCAATAATCGGCAAGGCTGTGTTCGACAAAATCGTCCATACGGACAACGAAAGCGGAATTAATCGTACTTTCGATAAATCTTGGGTCGCGAAATCTATCTGTCGGGCAGTGATGAGTAACGATTATCTTGTTCTTTGCCAAAGATTGGCTTAACGATTCTTTCAGCCAAGCAAAACAAAGTTGATGGATTACTTCATAATCCTGTGAAGTAAAACGGCGATTGTCATATATAATTCGATGGCAATCTGCTACACCCATTTGTACCGGCATCAGCTGTGCAATATCAATGGCACACCAAAGCGTTGTGAAAAATAATTCCGTTTGACCTGCTATTATGCTTTTATTGTTCAGGTAACGGACATTGGGACGCAGAAAATATTCAAAATTAACAAGACTGTCGGAAAGTTCCGTTTCATTGTAATATTCATGATTTCCGGGAATGATGTAGGTTTCCTGAAAGTTGTCTGCACACCAGTCAAAGAACGGATGTTGCTCCAAACTGTTTTTTCCAAACAAGATAATATCCCCGGCTAAAACAAGGATGTCGCCAAACACAGGCATGGGACTTTCCTGCAAATAGAGCGTATTTGCCTTGAACTCCAAATGTAAATCGGAAGCGTATTGTATGCGCATAAGTTATAATTGAAATAGATTTTCTGTTTTTTGAACAAAATCCTGCATAGGAACTTCTACTACTCCCATCGCTTTGGCAATAGCTTTTGTACTGATGGGATCAGCCTGAAGTTCTGCAAGAAAATCTGTCAAAGTAGCTTTGATGTCATCCGATACATCATAGCGTTCTTCTCCTGAAAACAGGAATGAAAGCCGGTATATGTCTTTCTTGTGCTTGTCAATATCGTCCTGATGCACCTGTTGCCCTTCTTCCTTTCGTTTTTTATTGTTCAAATAAGCCTTAGCTTTCAGCACAATCAAGGCATCTTTGTCAAGTACTTGGATTCCTTCAATTTCCCGCGAGTGTTCAACGGCATAATGATAATAATCATCGTCCATCAGTATCGCTGAAAAACTGGATAAATATTCTTCTTCCATGTTGAAGTGTATAATGTGAACGCTTTCAGGCATTTGAATTCCATCTGGGACTCTTGAAAACAACTCTATGTACGCAGGAAAGGAAACATCTGTTGGCTCAATAAAACGGAAAAAACTTCGTTTCATTCCATCTTTTGTATCTATTTGGCACACTTTATAACCACCTGCCTTTATGAATGTCCAAAATTGCCGGACATATTCCGTATTGGTGGCTTCACAAACGACAATCATGTCAATATCCTTTGTTGCCCGTCCCTGCAAATCGGCATCTTCCAGATTCAGATTGCAGGCAGTTCCGCCAATTATCACATAGTTGGCGTTAAATTCACCCAAATATTCCCTTATTTTATCAATTCCTACCATACCATTTTATTTATCATTTCTGTTATTTCTTTTTTTACCCGCTCATCATCCGTATCTTTATAGCAAAGCGATAACGAAAGGCAGTCAATAAATTGCTTATCGGCTAATAATATCGGATTATATTTCCATATTTCCAAGCGGATATTTCCGTCTTCCGGATGTAGAAATTCCTGCAATTCCTCCTGATGTTCCGAAAAAAAATTCCTGTCAATGGCAAATGAAGACAGTGAAGAATCCGCAATAAAAGTATAGTGAGCCAATGCGGTATCATAAGAAGCAGAAAGCGAAACGTTTGCCGGAAGATGTTTTTTTTCGATATACCAAATCTTTTGAACCGGCGAAGTCATTAACGGCGAAACGCTATCCCACAATTCTCGACCTTTCTTGTTGAAACGCAAAACCTTACTGCGTTCATTTATTTGTTCGACCTCACAAACAGACAATCTTTGAAGTTCCGCCACCACAACCGATATGGTTTTCTTGGAATAGTTTAATGCTTCTGCTACATCTTTGAACGGTAAACCTTCCAACGAGGCTTTTTGCAGATGATACAGGATTAAAAACTGAGCGGAAGGTGAAAGATTTTCTTTTGCTGCAAATTGCTGAATACTACCGCTTTCATTGAGATACATACGCAATGAGGGGATATATATCTGTTTGTCTGGAACAACAAAATTCGCTTTGTGGCTAATTAAGGTTCGCCGCCGGATGCTGTCCATTGACTTGAACTGTATAAGTGTCTGCTTACCTGTTTGCTTGTTGATTTGGTTGGCAAACTTGACAATTCGCGAAGTGGATAAATCTACTTCGACTGATGGAGTCAGCAATAAAAATTCTTCCCCCTCAATTTCTACAAGCAAAAAATTGAAAGTCCCTTTCAGATATTGGGGCAAGCTTTTTACCAATTCATTTGCAGACCCTTTATCCCTGAAATTAAGTCCAATCGTTTTACCGATATACTCTCCAATCAAACAGTTACCCTTATTTTGCATAATTACTATATATAGAAACTGTGCAAAGTTAAGGTAATTATATGAGATATACAAGTCAATTATCAACAATTTATCTTGCGACAAAAAATATTGGGAATTTTTTCGTCTAATCTGCCTGTTTTTACAAACCAATAAAAATATAATATATTGAATATAAGCATATTGATATTTCGAAAATATTAATTTCGTCATTTTTTTATCCCAAATTGGGAATTTGAGTTTTTCGGACTACCGACCTTTGCAAAAAAATATTTGGATATGTCTTTCGCTAAAAAAAGTTGACTCACAAAAGAGTTCATTATGCATTTACACACAAAAAAACAACGACAGTATTTTAAAGAAGTGATTAGGTTACATTATGAAAAAGGCTATGGAGAAGATCGCATTTCGCGCATTTTACCGATAGGTCATTCTACGGTTTCAAGATGGATTGCTATCTTTGCAGCGGAAAAAGGTAAAAAAACTGTTCAAATGCACAAGACTAATCCACAAAAACAGCCGTCCACTTCCACCACTCAAGTTAAGGATATCCAATCCCTTCAGGCGGAGGTTTCCCGTTTGCAGGCACAGCTCAAGCACGAGCGGTTGCGAGCGGATGCATACGATGAGATGATACAAGTGGCAGAGTCCAAGTTCAATATCGCAATAAGAAAAAAAGCTGGCGTCAAACGGTAGAGAACCTGCATGCAAAGAACGCGAGGGAGTATCCGATAGACGGTCTTTGCAAGCTGTTTGGCGTAAGCAAGCAGGCATATTACAAGCATGATGAGCATGCGGTTCTTCTGAAAGTCGCGCAGGAGGAGTTCGTGTTACAGTACATCTATGGCATACGGAAAAAAGATCCCGGCATAGGCGGAATGAAGCTCTGGTACATGTACCGGAAAGCGTTTGGCGACAACAGTCCGGTAGGTCGCGACCGCTTTGAAGATATCGTTGACAAGTATGGTCTCAAGGTCAGGACAAGGGTAAGGAAACCCAAGACAACGGACTCCACACACGGTCTGCCGGTCTATCCGAACCTCATCAAGGATTTTATCCCCGATGCACCCAACCGGTTATGGGTAAGTGATATAACCTATATTACCATTTGGCTGAATGAATACACTTATGTTTTCTGCTATTTGTCGATGATACTGGATGCCTATACGGAAGAAATTGTCGGTTGGAGTGTGGGACCTACGCTGGCAACAACCTATCCAATAGAATCTCTCACTAAGGCTTTAAAGCGTATTGAAGGACAGGAGAACATCCATCTCATCCATCACTCGGACAGGGGCTGTCAGTATGCAAGCCATGAGTATGTATCTATTTTGAAACGGTATGGCATACGCATCAGTATGACAGAGAGTTCAGACCCGAAGGACAATGCACAGGCGGAGCGGATCAACAACACGATGAAGAATGAACTTCTCAAGGGAGTTGTCTTCCATAACATTGAAGAAGTAATAACTGCTGTAACTGTGGCTGTTGACTTTTACAATCAGGAAAGACCGCACATGAGTATTGACATGATGACACCGGCTGACGCATTATCCTGCGACACTCTTTTTTTGTCATCGTTTCCATGTTTTTATCAGTTAATTGTTGATACCTCGTTGTCAATAAATGAGAAACGGAAACCACAGGAATATTGTACGGCGACAATCTCAATGCCGTCAATGACCACCCTGTTTGATAACAGATTTCTACACAAATGGTGATAATCATCGTCAAACAAAGGGTATCCTTTATAGTTTCTGCTTTCAAGCAGTTTGTCGGCAATGTATAGTTGTTTTTCCGTCAATGTTTCACTGTCATCGCTTGGAACAATACGACCTGAACGATTAACGGCATTTGTCATATTATCACTTGCAAAAAGTTTGTTCGCAAAATTCCGTTCCATATTTCGCTGTATTATTTTTTCCTGTTGGACTGCTTTTTTTAAATTCCTGTAATCCATTATTTTTCCTCCTCGTTTTTATTATTTATAATTATCAAGCCGCCAATGCTAATTTTCTCTTTATCTTCGGCATTTTCTTATTTACAAGGGCAATTATCCTGTCGTGGTACTCGGTGTTTTTGTTGCATACGCCCCTGCTTTGTACCACCCGCATTTGAGAGAGTGAAAACTCTACTGTTTCAATCTTTTGTCCATTGATACAGGCGGAAAGTATCAGGCTGTCGGGTTTCAAATGGTATTCGCTTGCAAATACGCAATGGTGCATTACATCGCCCTCTGTCATTATGTCTTCCACGCTGTCGAGTGTCCGAACTTCAATCACGCCATCGGTAAACCCGATACCGAAAAATTTGGATTTCATTTCCCTGAAACGAATTTCATCTTCCAATGCCTTTTCTCTTGCCTTTTCCCTGCGTTCCCTTTCCTGCCATTCCCGCTTTTTCTTCACATAACGGTCGTGTTCGGCTTTCAGGTCGGTGGGGCAAACATATTTAGCGTTGTGTAAATCCTTTCCGAAAAAACGCAACAAACCAATGTAATCACGCCATATAGAGGCGTCTTCTACTGTATAACCGTTGTGCAGGCAGATTTTGATTGAAGTCCAATAGTTTGTTATATGCTTAAAACCATTGTTTACAAAAAAATTCAACAAATTGATTTGTCCTGCTTTTAACAGCGTTTCGGCGTGATTGTCCGTCAATAAGGCATGGAATAAATCGAAAGGCGTAACCTTGTCAATAGGCTTTTTATACCCGCTGCGCTTTAATTCGGGGATTAACTTTTGGCGCGGATAAACTGCGGTCGGAATAGCATTGTATAACGGCTTTTCGGGACGTATTTCAAGAGCCGTCTCAAAACGCCATGTGTCTGCAAAACAGGTCAATGCCCTTAATCTGGCTATGGTTGCCGATTTGCCGTTGGGCGCAATCCACCGCTGAATGACTTCCGAATGGAAATACCGCGCCTTTTTTCCCGCTTTGGCATAAATTGTCAGGTAAAAGAAGCGCAACACCTGAAAGCCACCGCAAACGGTAACTGTGCAGAAATATTCGTAATCCCTGAATACCCGCCGTCTTGTGCCGTCTATTTGCAGTTTGGTATGGCAATGAGGGCAAACACATTTTTCGCTAACATTCTTGTCTTTCCATGAATACCCACACTCCAAACAGGTAATAACGTTGTTTTTCGTTTTCTTTCCAATATGGGCAAAGCAGTTTTGATATGCCCATTTTACCTGCGTTTCGGATATGGCAGGCAGTTTTTTACTCCATTCAAAAACCTGCTGTTGAAATTTGTTTTTCGGTTTCATAGGGCAAATAAATTTAGTTGGTTGGCAACTTCGGATTGTTTCGCTTGGGGCTTGCGCAAAGGCTGTTTCAGTCGGTTGTATGCCTCATTTTGCGCCTGTTGCATTGCCTCTTGCCGTGCCTGCTGTTTTTCTTCGGCGGTCAGTTCTACGGTGTGATTGACTACCACCCTGCAATCAAAATTTTTCCCCACTTCGATAACGTCTTCATCGTAGTAATGTACCGCCATCGAATAAATTTCCTCGTCTGCAAAACCGTTGCAACCACTTTTTTGTACGGTATTGAAAATGTAGGTAATGCAGTCGTCAATGTTTTTGCCTGTCTTTGCGTAGGATACGGCAAACAATACATCCGTTTTTGCCCTGTTGTCCAAATAATCTTGGATTGTCTGTTTAAATACTTCCGTTGATTTCATATTTCCTTGTGTTATAATGATTAATAAAATTACCATTTGATAGACCACCAACCGTTGGCAGTAGCGCCGTTGGGCGTTATTGTGCATAATTCGCCCTCTACATAATTGTCTATCAGCGAATTTATGATTTGTTCCAAATCCATTGCCGTCAATGCAAGTCCTTTACCGTATAATCGCCATTCGATTATGTTACCGCAAATTTTCTGTATGCCTTTTGATACGGATTGCCGTTTTGTTTTTACTGCTGTTTTCATTGTTTTACTTGTTTAATTTATTATCGTTTAACCATTTGTCCCTCTTTACTCTGCACCCCTCCAAAGTCGGGGCGACGGTTGAAAACAGTTTGCTGTCTGTATGTCGGTAGTCGTATTGATAAAAAACTGTATTCGGGCGGTGTGCAGGGCGGAATGTCGTATAATTTTCCTGTCCTGCCTGACAAACGGAACAACCGTTTTGATTGATTGAGTTTTCTGTTCTCATTGCTGTAATTATTTGATTGTTAATAAATTTCTTAATGCCTGTTCTTTGGATTTTGAGAAAATCCAACCTGCCTGTTTTTCGCCGTTGTACGTTAATCTTGGGTTAAACCGTCCGCCTAACGCCTTTAATTCGTCCTTAATGGGGCGAGTGTCGCCGAAAACGGCTAATGCCATTTGGGAGTAATCCGCTATCACAAAATCGCCTGTTACGGTTTCGGGCGTGGCGGTGTTCGTTTCTGCCTGAACCTTGTACTCCGCTTCGCCCTGCAATAGCAATACTTCAAAGGCATCCATAAATTCGGGTGTTTCATCATTGTAATACATTCCAATCCCGAATTTTTCCGAAAGCGGTCGGGGAAGGTCTGTTTGTGTAAACTCCCTTGTTTCAATGTTGATTAAGTGGTAAATAAGACTGTCGCCCCTGTTTTCAACCCGATAAACCACATAGCGTTCTTTGCTCATTCCGTAACCGTAGCCGGTTACGATTTGATTTTCACTTAATACCTGCTTTGAGGTATCATAAGTTTTCCCTGAAAATAAAACTGTTACTTTTGACATAATGAATTGTATTAAAATATTAGTAATGAAATAATTAAAATCAGTATTGCAATCGAAACAAGGGTAATAAAGAGGGATATAACCAAACTCAAAACCCGCAAAATCAGCCTCAAAAGTTTGTAGCCGAGATATACCCCCACTACTGCCGAGAAAGTACCGCCAAAGCCGAAAATCAGCCCGAAAACCACTGCCAAACCCACTAAAACCAAACCGATACTTATGTTGATTCCAAAGCGGAGTGAGTTTTTTTGTTTCAATATTTTTTCGTTGTTTCGCATAATCAATGACATTTTTTTTACTTCTGCTTCATCCGTCGCATCGGTCGTTTTTTTGTTTCTGAGGGCTATCGGGTGTAGGAGGTAGGCGTGTCAAGGTTTTTTCAAAAAATACTACCCGCAGGTGTGGAGATTTTTTGGAAAACCCGAAGGGCTTGACCTTTACATGCCGTTAAGCCTCCGTAAGCACCTTTGCCCTCAAAACAAAAAATGACCACACACAGCGGCGGAATTGCAATAAATTATGTGGAATGATTATTAAGAGAAACAGCGAAAAAATTTATGACAAGGGAATTTGTTTTATTGCCGTGTGATACGGCAATCTTTGCAAGTGTATGAATAACAGAGAGTAGCGGCGTGTTCATACTCTTGCTTTTATTGTGCCGGAAACTTGCTTTGCTGTTTGGAGGGCAATGGAAAACGCAAAGCGTGTTTCGGCAGGGTGGAAACGAAAAAAGCCCGATTGAGTGTCGGGCTTCTGTGAATGAATGAATTACGATTTTAATTCCACCAGTAATTTTGTGCAGGCATATATGCCCAAACGAGTTTTACGCTCTGTTTCGGCGATTTATCCTTTCGTAAATGTTCCCGCAAGGCGGAATTGACGAACTGCCGAAAGACTTTTGCTTCCAATGTATTAACCCGATAACTGACAAAAATAAGGACTTCCATATTGTAATACATTGTTTGGCGTTCCTTGCCGTTGTTATCGGTATAACGGTTATTGTGGCAAACATCGCTTTCCCAAAGGAGTTTGTCCTTAAAAATGCTGCGCAAATTTGCATCAATTTTCTGAACAAAACAGTTTAGCAAATGTGCCATTTCGTATTTTGTCAGCCACAAATTATTGTTTGCCAACTCTACTTCCAGCAAAGGCGTTTTGCCGTCTTTGTAAATGAATTTGATACTTCCTTTTTCCATAATATTATTCCTCCTTCTTTTTGGTTGTTCTCTTAACCGTATGCTCTACGGACAGCAGGGCAAGGTTAAGTTTTACCGTTGTTTCCGTTTCCGTTGTTTCACGGTCGCTCAAAAGCAGGTCGGAAATAATCTCGCCGCTCTTTTGCAACATTGATTTTTGCTGTTCTTCACCGTGCCTGTGCAGTTCCGAAATATTACGCGACAATTCCCTGACTTTGGCAAAAGTTTCGATAATTTCTATTGTTCTTTCCGTTGCCACAGGGCTTTTCAGAATGGTGGCGAGCATATACAAGCCGCGTTCCGAAAAACTTTTTGCATTGTATTTTGCATGTTTCCCTCGCCCTGCATTTTCTAAGGTCGAAATTTTCGACCTTAAAGAACGCATTTCATCATCCGTCAGCGTAATAATATACCCTTCGGGAAATTTGTCGGGGTTGTTCTTTACCGCTTCGTTGATACGCTTGGTTTCAACGTTGTACAGTTCCGCTACATCATTGTCGAGGATAACCTGTTGTCCCTGAACAATGATAATTTTGTCTTTAATTCTTTCTAAATTCATGATTGAAATTTTTTAAATGAATATTATTGATTTACTATATAATTATGCTATACAGGGAGTTATATACTCCAATAAGTTTTTGTGCCGTAAAAGCGGTTTATCACTGTCTTCCATTCTTTGGATTTCGGAAACAACCGTCAATTTGGTGTTGCTGTCAGTGTGCGTCCACAGGTATTTTAATATTTCGGACTGCCCGTCTTTATAGAGATACAAAGCAGTTATCTTTTCAAACCAGTTCAACTGCTGCCAGATTTCTTTCAATATGCCGAATTGTTCTTCCGAAATGTTTATGGAAAACGTATCTATAATGTTGATAAATGTTTTCAGGGAAACTTCCTCTTCTTTCATTCCATTATCCTTCATATTAAACAGTGTTTCCATTGTGGTCAGTTTGCCTGCGAGCATTGCCATATCTTTACCTACTTTCTCATCGGTAACGCGAGCGTAAATCTGAGTGGTCTTAATGCTGGTGTGTCCCAACATTTTGCTGACGCTTTCGAGGGCTACGCCTTTTGTCAATGCGAGCGTGGCGAAAGTATGCCGCGCGAGGTGCGAGGTTATGTTTTTGGTTATGCCGCATTTTTGGGCAATCTTTTTTAATAAAATGTTATACACTTGCCTTTGCGGTACAGGTAAAACCTTGTTATCGGGCAAAAGATTCTTATACTTGCTCATAATCATTTGAGGGATTTCCAAAAGGGGTACTTGAAATTCGGTCTTCGTCTTTTGCCGCTTGCCCTTTATCCACATTTTACCGTCAAAAGACTGTTGGATTTGTGCGTATGTCAAATTGAAGACATCAATGTGTGGCAAACCGGTAAAGCAACAGAAAATAAACACATTACGGGCTTCTTCTTCTTTTTTCCTGCTGGGAAGAAAGTTGATAAGTGTTTCCACTTCCGCCTGTGTCAAATAACCTCTATCTACTTTTTGAAATTGAATAGTTTCCGTAAATGGATTGCGCATTATCAATTCTTCATCGTAAGCGATACTGATGATATGCCGAAGACATTTCAGTTGTTTGATGCGTGTGTTGGGTGCAAAATCGTAGTTGGCGCAAAGGTATGCCTCGAAATCGGATATAAACTTCTTGTTGACTTCTTTTAGGGGAACGTCCGACAGATTATAATAGCGTTGAATGAAATCGGCGAGGCGGGTGCGCGTGAGGCAATAATAGTCGTGCTGGGATTTGCAAATATCTACGCCTATCATTAATTTGCGTTCTTTGTTGTGCCGGTCGAACAACTCCAGAATGGTGTGCTGCTTGTATTCGATACCCAGAAAAATGTTTTTTATCCGCTCGGCGGTAACATAATTGTCGCGTTCCTGCAAGTCGCGGTAAGCCTTGACAATGGTTGCCTTGGTGTTCTCGATAAGGGCGTTTATTCGGGTGGCTTCCGCCGTCCGTCCGGTTGCCTTGCCGGTTTCCACATCCCACAATTTGGGATTGACGTCGCATTTCATTCCGAAACGCGCTTCCTTGCCGTCAACGGTTATCCGGCAATAGAGCGGAACATTTCCGTTGGTCTTTTGCTTGTCTCTTTTCAGGAAAAAGAGAACTTTGAATGTACTTCTCATAAAAACTCATTTTTTAAGTTACAAAATTACTGTATTTACTTTTAAATGAGTTCTATGCAACATAGACAATATCAGACAGTTATCTGCCAATTTCGGACTGTTTGCGCCCCTTTTTGTCTTCCGTTTTTAAGGGGTACGAGTTGGGGCGCAAACTTTGTCTGAAAACGTCTTTTTTATGTCTTTTCCCAAAGTCGGAAATGAAAGGTCTTTTTACTTATAGTGCTGTGTTTGAATGATTTTTCCTACTTGTGTCCCACCTTGTCTGCATGGGCGATTTTTTAGTGATATATCTATCAGGGTTGTTTAAAGCAAACGCATACGGCGAAATCCAGTAATACTTTTCACAATGCGGATCAATCGTCATGGCGGTAGTTGCAGACGAAATATTTGCATCATTCTCACTCACAAATCCTGCGATTTGATTTGTTTTTGTGTTAAACAAAACATTTCCGATTTCAACCACATCGGTTTGGTCGTGAAATTCTTCAAATTCGCCTTTAGACGAAGTATATAACAACTGTTTATTGTAGCCCAATTTAGCAAAAGCAGGCATCTTGGTTTGTGCTTGAAGACAAAACGAAACCGATAACAGGGCGATTGACAATAATACTTTTTTCATGACTATTACTTTTTAATGATTGATTGGCAAATATATGAATAAATTTCTAATTGTCATAGAATTACTTTAATGTAATTTTTCCATTAGATTATATTCATTTGCATTATTAAATTCATCATCACTTCATCACTCACAGCGACATTTTCGTGTATCGTATCCAATTGTCCGAATAGCGATTTAACCTTGTCCAACGGTTGTCCGGTTTTCAATGAAAATCGTTGGAAGAAATCTTCATTGTGACTTTCATTGATACTGTCTATCCCATACCGGTGCTTCAAATCTTCCGCCCAATATATCTGTTTTTTCAGGATAATATCAGCATTGTTATTTTTCCGGATATAAAGTGCCGCGATGGAATTGACGAAGGCAAGTAATTTGTTTGCAGGCGGTTGGATGACCGGAATGATTTTTTGTTTGCGCTTGGCGGTAAAAATCAGCAACAGCAGCACTGCAATTAATGTCAGATAAAATGCCCATCGCAACGGTTTTTGACTTAGCAGATAACGGAACGGCGAGCGAACAGCTGTCCCTTGCGAACCGACACCGTAATATTCCGTTCGTATCAACGGTTTGTCTTGCAGATACGCCAGCGAATTGCCAATAAATCCATTGATGGAATCGCTCAACATCGTGTAATTGGTAAACAGCAAGGGCGTGCAAGAGACAATCAAATTTCCCTTTCCCATCGGATAATGCAGCATCACCCGCCTCTTCGTATTCATTTCAACCACTGTATATACCGAATCTTGCGTGTAGCCGCCTGTAAAATAATACGAACTCATGGAAGTCGGTAGTAGATATGTTGCCGGAGGAAGATTGGGCGCACAAAACCGAAAAGTGTCTTTGGGTTGTTCTATTGTTAGATTATAATTGAACACCGCACTGTAATCGAAATTCGTGAACAGTTTCAAGCTATCTTCTATGGCGCCCAAATAAAGGCTTGCCGCAATCAACGCATTTCCTCCTTGCCGGATATAATCCAGCAAAACCTCCATTTCTTCTTTGTACGGTTTGAACTCGTGAGCAAGAATAAGCAAATTGGCATTCTCCAACTCCCCGGCATCCTTCAACGCTTTTATACTTTGATAAGAATGTGTATAGCCTTTTTCCCACGATTTTTCCAGCACTTTATCAAAAGCATAATCACCAAAAGGCTGTTTATCCCCGGTGTTAAAAGTCGGCTGCCAAGTATGTTGCACCGGCGCATCTTTATTCAATTGATACATAATCAGGAATATAATTCCGAGAATAGCGAGATAGAGGATATATTTTTTCATGCTACTCGCCGGATTATTTGGTTACTCAATGTGGCAAACTCTTTAAAATCTTCCTCTGTCGCTACTCCGTTTCCATAGCGATAATAGACAAATTGCTGGGACAGCGATTTAAAATTCGGTTTCAAATCCGGACGTTTCAGTTCGTGAACGTATTCGTTGACCGTTTTATTGGTGTCCCACGAAATCTGCTCATTTTCGTGCAGATTTTTCAGTACTTGCAGATATTTCCAACGGATCGCCTCCGGATAATTTCCTGCTGCCTGCGCGTTTCGGATAAGTTCATCGAAATCCAACTGATGAATATCCTCGTCTTCTACTTGAAAGCCGATTTTTCGTTTGCGGTTGATGTAGAAAAAGGACGGTTTATAGTGGTAAAGCAGCCAAATAATGAGCACGACAATAATGCCCAACACTATCCAGAAACCGATATTCACCTGTTCGTGGGTAATATTGGGATTGATATGTTTGGTCAACCAATCCCAAAACACATTCAATAATTGTTCAAAAATAGACGGCTCTTCGATTTCAGCATGATAATAATCCAACGTTTTATCCTGCTGCAATTCTTGTAGTGTCGCCGAATCGAACGTGACCGGTTGAACAAATAATGATATGGCTGCCAAATTAATCACAAATTATCAAATTCGTCAATGCCCGATTGTACCGATATGCCATCTTCCTTTTCCACAATGCTAAAATATTGGAAGGATAAAAAGACGATCGTAATCGGTGTAGCCAAGAGCGTTGCGAAAGATGCCACTATGGCAAGAACATAAGCAATAATAGTGCCAACAACGCCCAATTGCAAGGTTATACTCAATAGTGACCAAATTTGATAACCTCCTGCCAATATAATGGAGAAAACAGCAGCAATAATACCCGCAACCAATAGCACTAAAAACGTACTTCCCCAATGTCGGAGTCCCAAAGAAATGCCTGTTTTAAAAGAATCCCACGCGGAATAGTCGCTATAATAAGCCGGAAAAAATGTAAGAGTTAATCCCGGAAGAAAGGCAATTACTAAACCGAAAATAATCAGCTTAAAAATACCGGCTCCTATTGAAGAGGCTGAGCCTAATCCGAAAGAAATGATTCCTACCACAAAAGCCAGGACAACAATCACTAAAATCAGAATTAGCCCGATTACAAATGTTTTTCCGGCAAAGTCATACACGCTGTCCTTCAAATCGCCCCATTTTGTATTTTCCGTCAATGCCCCTTCTCCATAGCGATTGATCATGGTCGCCGTGATGGAATAAACAAACAGACTCAATACGGCTGCTATGACAAAAAACAGCAAAGTATTCAACCCAAATTCCACCACATTACCAGCCCCTAACGCCACAGTTTTGGCAGCAGCAGAATAATTATTCAAGAAAATCCCTTGCAAAACAGCCAAAGGCGCACCGATAATCAAGATATTCTTATACAATATCTTCCAATTCTGACGAAGAAAATCAGCCGCAGCCGACAACACTTCTCCCACACTTCTACTCTTGTAGAATTCAATTTTTCCTGTTTCCATGATTTATATTGTTTTAATTTTTAATTTTCTCGGATATACTATATAATAAAACACCACAACACTCAACGATAAAAGGATGATTAACAGCCGCACAACAGTCGGAAATTCCGTGTGCCGGGTGACAAAAGATTCCAAAAATCCGGCGATAATAAACAGGGGAACCGTACCGATCACTATTTTTACGCCTCGCCTCGCACTTCGCTGAAAAGACACCAACCGGGAATAGGTTTTAGGAAACAGCCAACCGTTCCCCATCGTGATTCCGGCTGCCCCGGCAACAATAATTGCGGAAATTTCCAACGTTCCATGTATCCAAACCGCGAGTAACGAATCCAATAATACTCCGTGCTCGTAAAAAACATAATGAAAACTGCCCAACATTATCCCATTCTGAATAAGCATATAAGCCGTAGCGATGGAAGTAAAAATGCCGGCAATAAATGCAAAAAAAGAAACCCGGATATTGTTTATCGTGATGCCAAAAAACCTAATCCCTTCATCCATACTTTTATAGACAGCCATCGGGTCGTCATTGGCAATGTTCGCCAAAGTCATATCCACATATTGGTCGCCCATGATGAGGCGCGCGTAGGCATCGTCATTTGCCGCTGAAAAAGCACCTGTCAACATTGAAATTACAAAAATCAAGAACGAATACAACAACTCCTTGCGCGTATGATACATCACTTCCGGTACCTCTCGCGTCCAAAAAGTCACGATACGGGAAAAGTTCTCTTTCTTTTTCCGGTAAATAAATTGATGCAGTTTTGCCGACAATCCATTCAGATAACGGCTAACGGGCGAAGACGGATAATGTGATTGCGCAAACGACAAATCGTTGGTCACGTCAATATAAATATCCGCCAAAACATCGGGCGATTGTTGCCCGATAGCATGAAGGGAACGTTCGTAACCTTCCCATTTTTCTTTATTTTGACGAATAAATACTGCCTCTTTCATCCTTACCCATAAATAAGATGTACAAAAATAAATCTTATTTCACATTAAAGCACTATTTTTGCATACCTAATTTTAAAAAAACAGAAATGGAATCATTGAATATACTCACCGGGCAGAACGTAACGATACAATATGAACCGGCTAACCTCCTGCGGCGCATGTGTGCCTTATTGTTGGATTATCTCTTTATGGGTTTTTATATTTTCCTTGTGCTTTATTTCTATTTCGTATTAATTTATCCGAATTCTATCGAAGACCCTATCCTAATTGTTCTTGGCATTATTTTGTATTTACCTATAATGACTTATCATTTCCTTTTTGAGTCTATGATGGACGGAAGAACGCCGGGGAAAATCATCGCAAAAATCAAAGTAACCAACGTGGACGGCTCCACACCCGGATTACTTGCCTATTTCCTGCGATGGATACTTCTACCGATAGACATGTTTCCCTACGGAGGAATTGGCGCATTATGTATTCTTTTCTCGAAAAATCATCAACGATTAGGCGATATGGCAGCCGGGACATCAGTCGTGAGAACTGCATCCACCACACCACTCACTATCCATTCGCTGCTCTATGAATTTGACGATGACTATACACCGACTTTCAAAGATGTAGATTTACTTTCCGAAGGACAAATACTGTTCATTTCCAATCTATTACAAAATTCCAGCGATGATATTATTGCGTATTCCGCCATTGAATTAGCCGATAAAATCAAACGCAAACTGAATATTCAAACGGATATGGACGACCGGACGTTTTTGGAAACGATAGTGAAAGATTATAATCTAAAATAAAATCTTTGTACCTTTGCAAACAAAAATGCGAATGAGTCGTAAATTGTTGTATCTTTTCCTTTTCGTTTCCCTGTCCTCTTTTGCCCAAATCACGCCCAAACGGGAGTTTCGGGGGGCGTGGGTCAGTATTATTTATCAAGACCAATATCCTCAACTGTCGGTGCCGGAGATGAAACAGTATTTTATTGCGATGCTCGACAGTCTGCAAGCCTGCAATATGAATGCGATTTTATTTCAAGTGCGTCCTTCGGCAGATGCGGTGTATGCTTCTACTATTGAGCCGTGGAGCAAACATTTGACCGGACAACAGGGGCGTGCGCCAAAAGACAATTTCGACCCGATGGCATTTGTGATTGAGGCGGCACACGACCGGCATATTGAATTTCACGCATGGATAAATCCGTATCGGGTAACGTCTTCCGCCAACGAACCACTCCATCCCGGACATATTTATTTCAAACATCCCGAACGGTTTGTCACTTACGGCGGCAAAATCTATTTCGACCCCGGTTTGCCGGAAAACAGAGAATATATTTGTCAAGTCGTGCGCGATATTGTGAGCCGTTACGATGTGGATGCGATACATACAGATGATTATTTTTATCCCTATCCCATTGCAGGCGAACAGTTTCCGGATGATAAAAGTTTTCACAGATATGGTCATCTACAAGGTTTTTCATCCAATCAACGAGCCGATTGGCGAAGAAATAATGTCAATGATTTGATACGGGAAATTAAACGCACCATCGTTTTAACAAAACCGTGGGTGCGATTTGGCGTGAGTCCGTTTGGTATTTACCGCAACAAAAAAAATACGCCCGACGGCTCAGGAAGTGCAACTAACGGTTTGCAAAATTATGACGACCTCTACGCTGACGTAAAATATTGGGTAGAACAAGGTTGGATAGATTACAATATTCCGCAGATTTATTGGGAAATCGGCAATAAGGCAGCCGATTACGATGAATTAATTCGTTGGTGGACGCGCAATAATTACGGCAAACATTTGTATATCGGACAAGACGTGGCTCGCACGATGAAAGCAGGCGATTTGGCGCAAAAAATGCAGCTGGAACGTTCTCTTCCGGGTGTTTACGGCAATTGCTGGTGGCCCGTGTATGAAATTTTGAAAAATAACGGCAACAGTAAATCGCATTTACAGAACAACTATCAACGTTATCCGGCATTGATTCCGCCATACACACATCAGCACCATCGTGCCCCAAAAGATGTGAAATCGCTGAAAACCGAATGGACGGCAAACGGTTACGCGCTGAATTGGAAACGCAACGGCGACCCAAGTAATCCCGAAAAAGCACAATATTACGTCATTTACCGTTTCGGAAATAAAGAAAAAACGAATTTGGACGACCCGTCAAAAATAGTTGCAATCACACGAAATACGTCTTATCTGCTTCCGTATCAAAGCGGTAAGGAAAAATACAAATATGTGGTGACTTCGGTGGATCGTTTTCACAACGAAACAAAAAAAGGAAAATCTAAAACCGTAAAACTGTAATGACGAATTTTCTATTTTCTCTGAATGTAGTTGCACCGCTGTTTGTGATAATGACGGCAGGTTATCTGACCCGAACGTCAGGATTTGCCAACGACAGTTTTTTCAAGCAGTTGAACAAAATAGTGTTCAATTTGTTTTTGCCGGTCATGTTGTTTCAAGACATTCGGACATCCTACTCCGGCGATTTTTCGGACACGAAACTGATTTATTCCGCAATCATTGGTGTTGTTGCCACGATTTTGGTTTCATTTCTCATTGTTCCGATACTTGTAAAACGAAAAGGACGGCGAGGCAGTATCATTCAAGCCGTTTATCGCAGTAATTTCTTGATTTACGGTTTGCCGATTGCCCGCGGAATGTACAACGACGAGGCGGTAGCAACTGTTTCGATGTTGATGTGCATCGTGATACCTTTATATAATGTGTCGGCAGTAATTATTCTTTCGATGTTTTCCGAAACCGGAAAGAAAGTGACTTTTGGCAAAATTATGCTTGATATTGCACGTAATCCGTTGATACTTGGCTGTGTTTTTGGTCTTTTGGGCGGCATCACACACGTTAATTTACCGAATATGCTGGATATTCCGCTGAAACAATTTGCGAGTGTTTCGGCAATTATGGCGTTGTTTGTTATGGGTGGCGAATTTAAATTTGCCAGTCTGCGCAATAATATTGTTCCGGTGGTGCTGGTCACATTTGCCCGATTGATAGTCGTTCCGGTTGTTATTTTAACCGTTTTGGTGGCTATTGGTTTCCGCGATGTGCAATTAGCCGTGCTGGTCAGCCTGTTTGCCACGCCTGCCGCAATGGCGAGTTATATCATGGCAACGAACATGGGAAATGACGGACAATTGGCGAATCAAATCGTGGTTCTGTCCACCGCTTGTTCGTGTGTCACGATTTTCTTCATTATTTATTTCCTGAGAAGTTGGGGATATTTATAATTTTATTATCTTTGCGGTCGCAAACCCAACAATTGCCACTGTAGCTCAGTCGGTAGAGCAACGCATTCGTAACGCGTAGGTCAGCAGTTCGAATCTGCTCAGTGGCTCCTAACCTTAGTTCATTGTAAATTTACAATTATGAGCAAAAAGTTCGCTGAATACAACAAACTCGACTTGTCAGAAGTCAATCAAGAGATTTTGAAACGCTGGGAAGAACAAAATATCTTCCGCAAAAGTTTGGAAATTCGGGAAGAGGCACCTTCTTTCGTGTTCTACGAAGGACCGCCTTCCGCTAATGGAATGCCGGGCATACACCACGTCATTGCGCGAAGTATCAAAGATATTTTCTGTCGCTACAAGACCATGAAGGGCTATTTGGTGAAACGAAAAGCCGGATGGGACACGCACGGATTGCCGGTGGAACTGGGCGTGGAAAAGGCTTTGGGCATTACCAAAGAGGACATCGGCAAGAAAATTTCTGTCGAAGAATACAACGCTGCCTGTCGCAAAGAAGTGATGCGGTTTACCAAAGAATGGGAAGATTTGACTAGTAAAATGGGCTATTGGGTGGATATGAACGACCCGTATATCACTTACGATAATCGCTATATCGAAACCCTTTGGTATTTGCTTAAAGAACTGTATAACAAAGGATTATTATACAAAGGATATACTATTCAACCCTATTCGCCCGCTGCGGGAACAGGGTTGAGTACCCACGAACTCAATCAGCCGGGTTGTTATCGTGACGTGAAAGACACAACTTGTACGGCACAATTCAAAATTGTGAATCCGTTGCCTGCGATGGCGAAAAACGGCGAGGCATTTTTCTTGGCGTGGACCACTACTCCGTGGACGTTGCCTTCAAATACAGCACTTTGCGTGGGTCCCAATATCGAATATGTTGCCGTGCAAACCAATAATCCCTACACCAATCAACCGATGACGGCTGTTTTGGCGAAAGATTTGTTGCCGGCTTATTTCAAGGAAATTCCGGAAATTATCGCGACTTGGAAAGGCGAAGAATTGGCGGGTATGGAATATGAACAACTCATTCCGTGGGTAGTCCCAGCCCCTCCCCAGCCCTCCCCTCAGGGGAGGGAGCCCGGTTCTCCCCCTGAGGGGGAGTTAGAGGGGGCTGCATTTCGTGTGATTACCGGCGATTTTGTAACTACCGAAGACGGTACGGGTATCGTGCATATCGCACCGACTTTTGGTGCGGATGACGACCGCGTGGCAAAAGCCAACGGTGTCCCGCCCTTGATGATGACCGACAAAGACGGCAATCGTCGTCCGATGGTTGACCTGACCGGTAAATTTTTCCTGTTGGAAGATTTAGACCCTGAATTTGTCAAGACTTCGGTCAATGTGCCTTTTTATGCCGAATATGCCGGACGTTATGTGAAAAATGCTTATATTCCAGCCCCTCCCCAGCCCTCCCCTCAGGGGAGGGAGCCCGGTTCTCCCCCTGAGGGGGAGTTAGAGGGGGCTACATTGGATGTTGATATTTGCGTGATGCTGAAACAACAAAACCGCGCTTTCAAAATCGAAAAACATACCCACAATTATCCACATTGCTGGCGTACCGACAAACCGGTATTGTATTATCCCTTAGACAGTTGGTTTATCAAAACGACTGCCGTGAAAGACGAAATGATTGCGCTCAACAATACCATTAATTGGAAACCGCAATCGACCGGTTCGGGACGTTTCGGCAAATGGCTCGAAAATTTGCAGGACTGGAATTTGTCGCGTTCGCGCTATTGGGGCACTCCATTGCCGATTTGGCGCACGGAAGACGGTGCGGAAGAAAAATGTATCGGCTCTGTAGCGGAATTGATAACAGAAATCAACAAATCCGTTGCGGCAGGTGTGATGCCCGAAAATCCATACAAAAATTTCCAACCGGGCGTTTATACGAAAGAAAATTATGCGGTCGAAAACATCGACTTGCATCGTCCGTTTGTCGATAATATCGTTTTGGTTTCCGAAAGCGGCAAACCGATGAGACGCGAATCGGACTTGATAGATGTCTGGTTTGATTCGGGCGCAATGCCGTTTGCACAACTGCATTATCCGTTTGAAAACAAGGAACTCATAGATGACCAAGGGGATTCCCGCCTGCGCGGGAATGACAGTCCCAATTATCCGGCAGATTTCATTTCCGAAGGAGTCGATCAAACGCGCGGCTGGTTTTTCACGTTGCACGCTATCAGCACGATGATAAAAAAATCGGTAGCGTTCAAAAACGTGGTTTCTACCGGTTTGGTATTGGACAAAAACGGCAACAAAATGTCCAAACGTTTGGGCAATGCCGTTGACCCGTTTTCCACGATTGCCACTTTCGGCTCCGACCCCTTGCGCTGGTATATGATAACCAATGCCAGTCCGTGGGACAATCTCAAATTCGATCCCGAAGGCATAGAAGAGGCTCGCCGCAAATTTTTCGGCACGCTGTATAACACCTATTCGTTCTTCGCATTGTACGCTAATGTGGACGAATTTACCGGACAGGAAACGGAAGTTCCGTTCGACCAGCGTCCCGAAATCGACCGCTGGATATTGTCGCTCTTGAACTCCTTGATTAAGGAAGTTGATGAACAATACGCCGCCTACGAGCCTACGCGCGCCGGACGAGCCATCAACGATTTTGTCAACGACAACCTGAGCAACTGGTACGTGCGCCTCAACCGCAAACGTTTCTGGGGCGGCGGAATGAGTACCGACAAATTGTCGGCATACCAAACGCTGTACGCGTGTCTGAAAACTGTTGCGCAACTGATGTCGCCTATCGCACCGTTTTACGCGGATAAATTGTATTTAGACTTAACAGCCCCCTCTAACTCCCCCTCAGGGGGAGAACCGGGCTCCCTCCCTTGTGGGGAGGGCTGGGGAGGGGCTTCTGTGCATTTGACCGATTTCCCGACAGCCAACGAGTCTGTCATCGACAAATCCTTGGAAGAACGGATGCAAATCGCGCAGGATATTTCTTCGATGGTGTTGGCATTGCGCAGAAAAGTGAATATCAAAGTGCGTCAACCGCTGTCGTCTATTATGATTCCGATTATGGATAATCATCAAAAAGAGGCAATAGAGGCTGTCCAAGCATTGATTTTGAACGAAGTAAACGTCAAAACTATCAATCAAGTGGATAATGCCGCCGGAATTTTGGTCAAAAAAATCAAACCGGATTTCAAGAAATTGGGACCGCGTTACGGCAAAATCATGAAAGATTTGGCGGCTGCGATTGCCGGATTACCGCAGGAAGAAATCCTGAAATTGGAACAAAACGGCAAATTGCTGGTTCCGGTAGCGGGGCAAGCCGCGGAAATAACAACTGATGACGTAGAAATCATTTCGGAAGACATTCCGGGCTGGTTGGTAACCAACGAAGGTGCATTGACGGTAGCATTGGACATTACGATAACCGAAGAACTGAAAAAAGAAGGCATTGCCCGCGAATTGGTCAACCGGATACAAAACATCCGCAAGTCCAACGGCTACGAAATTACCGACCGCATCCAGGTGCTCATTCAATCGGACGACCGCATCAATGCTGCCGTAGCCGAATATAAAGCCTATATTGCCAATCAAGTATTGGCAAATTCGGTGGAATTAGCCGCGTTGACGGATGGTACGGAATTGGATTTGGATGAGTTTAAATTGTTGGTAAAAGTCGAACGGGTATGATTCCGATAGAAAAGCAACTATGCTGTATGAAGCGGACAATTAGTTTAATATTTGCTGTATCATTGTTTTTAACAGGGTACAGTAAATCGAAAGTGCTGATTACCGGACAAATTGCCGATACAAGCAGTTTGGAAGTGGTTTATTCAGTTCCTTTGAACGGCACATGTTTTTTTAGAGATACTTTGCAAGCCGATAATACGGGCAACTTTCAATTGAAATTAGACATTGTTCAACCGGCTTTTGTACAGTTGCGGACAGCAAATTCTCAAAAACAAGTACGTTTGTTGATTGAGCCCAATGAAAAATACCACGTGATTTTATCCAAGGAAAACAAGGCGGAAATAAGTGGATCAAATGCGAAAGGGCAACTTTGGTACAACTCCCTGCCTGCTCCCGATTTTATTGAGGAAGAAGGCAAATCCTTTCGGAACGACACTTCGTTGGCGATTATCCAAGAAAAAATAGCGCAATTGAAACATTCCGATTTGGAAAATCTTCAGCAATTGCTGGAAGAACAAGCCATTTCTTCTACATTTTTTCAGTTGGCTAAAAATGATCGTGATTGCTATTATGCGTCATTGGAAGCACGGACTTTATTAATAAAATTCTACAATTACATTCCGAGAACAGCCGATGAAGCCCTTTCGGAAAGTGGGAAAGAGCTGTTGAAACGTTTAGGCGATATTTATGCACGCTATTCCCCCAATGACAAGGCATTATTGGCATCTCCTTTTTGGGGAGAATATGCGGAATATTATCTGGGAGATTACCTGCTGTTGGGACAATTAACGCAAGAAAATGGGTTTCAGCAGTTGAAAGAAATCGCTCAATTATATCAAAACGGACAAGGCAATACACTGGTTTTCGCAGAATCTAAAAAGCACTTAACCGGTGCAGTGCGTGAGTTTTTTCAGGCAAAAACGCTACTGTATGTCGGTTCTCAGATGAATTACGAAAAAGAATTAATCCCTTTGTTTGCGCAATTTCAAAAAGATTATCCCAAAAGTGCCTACACTCCGTATCTGCAACCGGAGATGGATGCTGTGACGCGATACCATCAAGTAATTGAAAATCCTTTTGATGCAACCATCCAATTTGTGGATAATTATGCGGAAATCAACACTTTAGAAGAGGCTATTCGCACAGTAAAAGGCAAGAAAATTTACATTGATATTTGGGCAACTTGGTGCGGTCCTTGCAAAAAGGAATTTGCTTACAACAAGGCGTTGAGCAAGTTATTAGCCGAAAAAGACATTCAGCAATTGTATATTTCCATCGACAAGCCTAATGCTGAAGAGAAATGGAAAGAAAACATTAAATTCTATCATCTTGAAGGCAGTCATATTCTTGCTAATCAGTCACTTGAAACTGATTTAAGGAAACGCTACGACAAGAAAAAAGGAGAAACTATTGCTATTCCCTGGTATATTTTAGTGGATGAAAACGGCACAATTATAGAGGAGCATGCTAAAAGCCCTGCTAAATTAGTTGCACGGGACTATCCATAAGATTGTGTCGTATTATCGCAGTTTCAATGTAAATTTATCTTCTGATGTTTAATTTATTTGTTTGATTATCCGGACAAAGTATTTTGTAAAAAAATATTTTCTGCCAAATCTACCTAAAATATACCACATTCGGCAGATAATTTTTAAATAGCTTGCCAAATCAATATTTTTTTATACCTTTGCGGCGAAAAATAATTTGAATTATGAAAAATATAATTGGCAGGAAATCAGAGATAAATCGGCTTACGGAATATCTAAATTCCGACAAAGCCGAGTTATTGGTGGTCTATGGCAGGCGTAGGATTGGCAAAACGTTTTTGATCAAACGGTTTTTTGGCGAAAAATTTACTTTCTATTTTTCGGGAGCCGAAAATGCAAGCAAAAAGCAGCAACTTTTTAATTTTACTACTACACTAAACAAATACAGCACAGCCAATTACCCACTTGCAGAGGATTGGCAAACGGCTTTTGTGCAGTTGGAAGAATATTTGCGAAATGTCAAAACCAAAGGTAGAAAAGTAATTTTTATAGACGAATTGCCGTGGTTAGATAACGCCAAATCAGGATTTTTGTCGGCATTTGAGTATTTTTGGAACACATTTGCTTCCGCGCAAAAAGATATTTTTTTGGTAGTGTGCGGCTCGGCTACTTCGTGGATTACCAACAAAATTCTTAAAAATCGTGGCGGTTTGCATAATCGCGTAACCCGTCAGATTCGTTTAGAGCCATTTACACTGAACGAAACAGAGCAGTTTTTGAAATCCAAAAAAATAGTGATGTCGCGTTTTCAAATTCTCGAATGTTATATGATTTTGGGAGGTGTGCCCTATTATTTGGAACAGTTGGAAAAATCGTTGGGATTGTCGCAAAATATTGATAATCTGTTCTTTAAAAAAAATGCCATATTGCGTGATGAATATGAGAAACTCTATTCTTCGCTGTTCAAGTCGCCGCAGAAATACAGGCAAATCATTGAGGCGTTGGCACAAAAACGCAAAGGTTTAACCCGTGATGAAGTCTCGAAGTTTTCGCACATTTCAATCGGCGGCGGTTTAACCGGTATTTTGGATGAGTTGGAACAGTGCGGATTTATTTCAATTAACAACCATTTCGCCACTAAAAAGAAATATCAATTGTATCAACTAACGGATTTTTATTCACTGTTTTATCTCAATTTTGTAAAAGATAAACAAGGTACAAATAGCGATTATTGGAGCAGTTTAACGGGCAGCAGTGCGTATAAAGCGTGGTCGGGATATTCGTTTGAGTTGCTGTGCCAAACACACATTGAACAGATTAAGAAAGCGTTAAGTATCGGAGGCGTAGTTTCATACACTTCGGGTTGGCGTAGCAAAGAGGCGGAAAGCGGTGCACAAATTGATTTGCTTATCGACAGAAACGACAATATTATCAATCTTTGCGAAATGAAATATTCAAATAAACCATTTGTGATTACAAAAAGCTATGATGAAAATCTGCGAAACAAATTGGGTGCTTTTGTGGAAGAAACCAAAACGCGCAAAACCGTACATATCACAATGATAACAACTTACGGAATAAAACACAATGAGTATTGGAATAATATTCAGAGCGAAGTTACTATGGAAGATTTGTTTGATTAAAAAATAACCTGCCAAATCTACTATAAAAACACCACATTCGGCAGATAATTTTTAAAAAACTTGAAATTTGCCGAATTTGTTATATCTTTGCCATCTAAAAAATCACTTTAATAAAATTTTGATTGAGAATCATGCACTGTTTTATTTCAAGAAAAATAAGTTTAGCACTGATTGTGCTCGGTTCGTTAACGATCTTTTCATCGTGCGAAGAACAGGAATCCATAAGTGAAAAAATCCGCCGAAATCAGAATGTCAACGACTGGATATTGGAGAACATGGAAATGTGGTATTTGTGGAACGACAAACTGCCGGTAAAAACCAATAAAAACCTTGAGCCGGAAAAATATTTTGAATCCTTGCTTTACAAAGAGGGCGATCGTTTTTCGTGGATTCAAGAAAATTTCACTGAATTATTGGAGTCGCTTTCCGGCGTACAACTGGAGGCGGGGTATGATTTCTCTTTGGGACTATTGGACGACAATTCGTTAGTCGGGCTGATTAACTATGTAAAGCCCAATTCGCCCGCATCGCAAGCCGGGTTGAAACGAGGCGATTTTTTCCTCACTATCAATGGTGTTCAACTGCCAAAGAACAATGATGAAACGTTGCGGAATTTGCTTAATGCACTTTCTGCCAATCATACCTTGGGAATTATTACGCAAAATACCATTAGAGAAGTATCCCTCTCAGTCGTTAAATACGAAGAAAATCCGATTTTGTTGGATACCGTTTACGAAATAAGGAAATGTCCGTAAATTAATTTTACATTTATAGTGTTAGTATCAAAAATTATAGCTAACTTTGCGTCATGGAAAATCTCAAAGAAAAGTTATCGTTAATCTCTCCCCATTTAAACGAAAAGCAAAG
>BNTW01000031.1 GCA_025996895.1 Bacteroidia bacterium
GGCCGGGTGTTCAGTATTAATGCAAGAGGCTCCTACAACGACAGTTATTCGTGGGAAAAGACCTTGAGCGATATTCTTTTTCAGGAAACCACCGGCAATCCGCTTTCGGATTTAAATCAGCGGGACGAAAACGACAACCGCACCGACAACTATCGCGCGACGGTTTCGTGGGTAGAGCCGTTGGGACGAAACAACTTCATACAAGCCCTGTACCGCATTTCTTATTATGATACGAAAAGTATTAACAGCACGTATGATCTCGACGAGGTGCAAGCAATCCGCAACGACAGCCTGAGCCGAAGCACGGTGCGCAACTCGACCGAGCAACGCATGGGATTGAGTTTCAAAGCCGTGCGAAAAAAATACAATTATACTATCGGTTTTAACATCGACCCGACAAAGTCTATCAACGAAACGTGGCAACCGAACGACAAAAATCCGTTTATCGTGTCGAATTACGACAGCCGGTTGGCCAACCTGATGGGAGACACGCTGATTTCTTCCATCCGGCAAGATGTGATTAATTTCTCGCCGGTTTTTGATTTTAGATACAATTTCGGTCAGCGGACGAATTTACGGATTGAATACGAAGGCGAAACCAACCAGCCGTCGGCCAATCAGTTGAAGGATTATATCGACAAGAGCCGGCCGACCGAGTGGGTGCAGGGAAATCCGTCGCTGAAACCCGGCTACAACAACAATCTATCGGCGCGTTTCAGCAAATATGTACCGCAAACGCAACTGATGTATAACTTGGATTTACGGGGAAATCTGTCGTTCAACGATATCACTTCCGTTACGCAGATGCTGGACGGTGGTATTCGTCAAACTTCTTACAAGAATATTAACGGCAATTGGAATACGCAGCTACGTGGGATGTTTAATGTGCCCCTGCGGAACAAGAAGTTTTCGGTCGGCGGTTTTGCGATGTCGGAATACCGCAGACAAAATTCGTATGTCGATTTGTTGAAAAATACGCTACAGAATTTTGTCGTACGCGATAATTTCAATTTTAATTACCGTTCGGATTTGTTTGATGTGGGTGTTAATACTTCCGTGAATTACAACAATGTCAATTATACACTTCGTCCGCAGAACGACCAGACAACTTATGATTTCGGATTCGGCGGTTACACGACTTGGTACTTGCCTCAGGGATGGACGCTCGAAAGCGACATCAACTCGACCCGCCGGACAGGCTACGGACAAGGATTTAACATTCCTGAAACCATTTGGAACGCAGCGGTAACGAAACAGTTGTTCAACAAAAAATACGGCACCGGTTCGTTGAAACTGCAGATCTTCGATATTTTGCAAGACCGCAACAGCATCACGGCATCTTACACGACCAACGGCTTCCGAAGCATGGAAGTCAATGCTATTCCGAGTTATTCGATGTTGAGTTTCATTTATAAATTTACGGCATTTCCCAAATCAAGCTCAGCAACGGAAGAAGATATGCGTCCGCGCTGGGGCGGGCCGGGCGGAGGCGGAAGACCTCAGGGACCGTCGCCGGACGGAAGGTTTTTCTAAAATCAAAGTTCTAAAGTTATGAGTTCTCTGCCTAAACGATGTAATGCCGTTTCGATTTTCTTTCTTTGCTTAAAGCGAGGCTTTTTTAAGCCGGAAGAATAATGATGCAAAAGTTTCTGATTAATACCTGTAATCCGTTCCAATGCTACATTGGTAAAAATTTTATTGTAGTAATTCAGAAAACTTTGCGTATCGTATTGATACACTATTTCATATTCTCCCTGCAATATAGCCGGCAAATCTTTTTTGGGACGAGAACTGATAAAAAGTTCCAATCCTTTGAGTACGTCCTTTTTAGCGGCTTCGATACTTTCTCCTGCACCATATATTCCATCGCAGTTTTCAGCATAAGCATCGTAATAATCCGCGCTTTTTTCGATAATAATTTTAATCGTTTCCATATTTTATTTCAACTCCATTGCTCTAATTAATTTTTTTCTTAACCCTTTTCCTATTTCTTTTGCGCCATGATATGGAACCGGCGGAGAAACCACTCCATCTTTCAAATAAAAGTAATGACTTCCTTCCGCATGAGAATATTTCCAACCATTCTTTCCAAGCAATCTGTGAAATTCTGTATATTTCATATTTAATTCATATTAAATGGGCAATGCAAAGGTAACTATTTATATACTTACCTCCAAACTATACGGCATTTATTTTTATCCTTTCGGTTCCAACGTAATCAGCGGTATCAACATTTCTTCCAGCGAAATGCCGCCATGCTGGAACGTATTCATGTAATACGAAACATAGTAGTTGTAGTTGTTGGGATAAGCAAAAAAATCTTCGCTCATCGCAAAAATATATTTTGTACTGACGTTCGGCGCGGGAAGTCCCACTTTCAACGGATTGTTGATTTCAAACACTTCTTTCGGATTGTAAGCCAGATTTTTACCCAACTTATAACGCAAATTGGTATTCGTGTTTTTGTCGCCCACCACTTTGACCGGCTCGGTTACGCGGATTGTGCCGTGGTCGGTCGTGAGAATGACCTTACAGCCTTTTTCGGCAATCTTGCGAAACAGTTCCAGCGCGGTAGAATGCTTAAACCACGAGCGCGTTAGCGAGCGGTAGGCCGCTTCTGTAGAGGCCAATTCTTTTACCACCTTCGACTCCGTCCGCGCGTGCGAAAGCATATCGACAAAATTCAATACAATCACGTTTAGTTGGTAGTTTTCCAATTGATTGAAATTCTGCACCAACTTTTCGCCGTAATTGGAATCGTTGATTTTGTGATACGAAAACGTATATTTCTTCCGGAAACGCTCGATTTGTGTCTGAATCAACGGCTCTTCGTTGAGGTTTTTCCCTTCTTCCGATTCCTCATCGACCCACAATTCGGGAAACATCTGCTCGATTTGCGCCGGCATCAAGCCCGAAAAAATGGCATTGCGTGCATATTGCGTAGCCGTCGGCAGAATGGAATAATACAAATCTTCCTGAAAAGTGAAAAATTCGGCCAAAATATCCTTCACTTCGCGCCATTGATCTAACCGGAAATTATCAATAAGCACAAAAAACACCTGTTCGTCGTTGTCCAACAAAGGAAATAACTGCGTTTTGAAAATATCGGGACTCATCAACGGACGATCGGAATTCTCCGGCTGGATGATCCATTGTTCGTAATTCTTTCGGACAAACTTGCCGAAAACCTGATTGGCTTCCACCTTTTGTGTGCGCAGTAAATCGGCCATACCGGTCTGTGATTCGGCCAATTCCAATTCCCAATAAACAATTTTCTTATACACTTCTTTCCAATCTTCCGCCGTGAACGAATCGTTAATCTGCATACCGATTTTCATAAATTCCTGCTGATAGCCCGAAGTGGCCGTTTCGGTAATAATCCGGTTTTTATGCAGGTTTTTCTTGATAGAAAGCAAAATCTGGTGCGGATTGACCGGCTTGATCAAATAATCGGCAATTTTACTGCCAATTGCCTGATTCATAATTCCTTCGTCTTCACTTTTGGTAATCATGACCACCGGAACGTTAGGGTGCGTTTCTTTAATAATCGCCAGCGTTTCCAGACCACTCAATCCGGGCATATTTTCGTCCAGAAAAATAATATCAAACGTTTCGTCGCGGACACAATCGACCGCGTCTTGGCCGCTACAAACCGTCACTACTTCATACCCTTTCTCTTCCAGAAAAAGCACATGCGGTTTCAACAAGTCAATTTCGTCGTCCGCCCACAAAAGTCTATCCTTCTTCATCGTAACTAATCAAAATTTAACAGTATGGTATTTGAGGCATGGTATTTCCCAGCAAAAAAGACAAATCTTCGCCGGGGTGAAGTTCCCGCGTAATCCAGTCTTTTTTAAACAAACGGGCGGTTTTCGTACCGACCAGTTTCAGTTCATTATCTTCGCGGCGCAACAAACAAGCCTCACGTAAGCCCAGAACAAACCGGTCGGGATTGACTTCGATAAACTCCTTGATACGGTCTTCGCGCGTTTCGCCGCCATGTCCCGCAGGGTGAGCGTCTAAATAGTGCGGATTGATTTGAAAAGGAACTAATCCCAGCGTATTAAATCCGCGCGGGTCGACAATCGGCATGTCGTTGGTCGTTTTCATGCTCGGACAAGCAATGTTACTTCCCGCACTCCAGCCGATATAGGGCGTTCCGGCTTCCACTTTTTTCTTAATCACTTCCAACAAATTGCGTTCACGCATTTGCTGCACCAAACGCCACGTATTTCCACCGCCAACAATAATGACTTCGGCTTCTTCTATCGCCTGCACCGGATCCCACGCATGGTGAATGCTCTTGATTTTACAGCCCAATTCCGAAAAAACTTTCGATACTTTGGCCTCATATTCGTCGTAGCCGAACGTAACGGCCGCATAAGGAATAAACACTGCCGATGCCGAGATATTTCCCAAGAAAGATTGAATGTGCGCCTTAGGCCAAGCGAGATAGTCTTCGCCCGGATTGGTAGAGTTGCTTAATAATAAAAGTTTCATGGCATTTGTTTTTAGAAATTTAGAATACAAATAACGTAAAAATATTTGGAATTTCCGAATAATTTCCCGTAACTTTGTTCAATTTATATTAAATAATGTATGGAAAACATTAATTGGGCGGACTTGACCTTCGGTTATCTGAAAACCGACTACAATGTCAGGTCTTATTACCGCAACGGACAATGGAGTGATTTAGAAATCAGCGATTCCGAGTTTATCAACTTACATATAGCAGCTACGAGCCTGCACTACGGCCAAGAAGCGTTTGAGGGCTTGAAAGCGTTCAAAGGGAAAGACGGCAAAATACGAATTTTCCGTATGCGCGAAAATGCGTTGCGCATGCAAGCCTCTTCGCGTGGGATTATGATGGCCGAATTTCCAATCGAATTGTTTGAAAAAGCCGTTGTGGAAGTGGTGAAACAAAATTTGCGCTTTGTTCCGCCTTACGAAAGCGGGGCGTCGCTGTATATCCGTCCTTTGTTGATCGGTACTTCAGCGCAGGTGGGTGTCAAACCGGCGAAAGAATATCTTTTTGTGGTATTTGTCACACCGGTAGGTCCCTATTTCAAAGAAGGATTTAAAACCACTCCGGTAGGCATTTTCCGCGAATACGACCGCGCCGCACCTCACGGAACAGGCACGATTAAAGTGGGCGGAAACTACGCGGCCAGTTTGGTCGCCGGCGAAATCGCTCATTCAAAAGGCTATTCCGCCGTGTTGTATTTAGACGCTAAGGAGAAAAAATACATCGACGAATGCGGGCCGGCCAATTTCTTCGGAATAAAAAACAATACTTACATTACGCCGCTTTCCAGCTCCATTTTGCCGTCGATTACGAACAAAAGCCTGATGCAGTTGGCCGAAGATACCGGAATGACGGTCGAACGCCGTCCGGTTCCGTTGGAAGAACTGGCGACTTTGGAAGAAGCCGGCATGTGTGGTACGGCAGCGGTCATCAGTCCGATACAGCGGGTGGATGATGTCGATAAAAACCAATCCTACATCTTTTCCAAAGACGGAAAACCTGGTGCAGTCAGCGAAAAACTGTATAATAAACTGCGCGCCATCCAATACGGCGAAGAAGAAGATAAATACGGTTGGACAACAATTATTTAAAGGGCTAAATAAATGACACCTGCCGTTATTCCAATGAGGATGAGGACTAATAAGCCCAACAAAAGTTTATTACTTGTTTTCATGTTGCTTCAAATAGTTGTTATATTCGTTTTCAAATTCTTGTAATGTCATGCCCAAGAGGTTCATATTTTTGAAAAACAAGGGCAATTCCTGTTCCAAAAACTGTTTTTTCCGGTAGGCGAGAATTTTCTTTTTAGCCTCTTCGGCTACAAAGTAACCGACTCCGCGTTTGTTGAAAATAATTTCTTTGCCCTGCAAAAAATCGTAAGTACGCATTACCGTATTCGGATTTACTTCCAACGCCACGCCCAATTCTCGTACAGACAGCAGGCGGTCGCTTTCTTTCCAGCGCCCCAGCAAAATCTGTTCGCATATATAATCTCCAATTTGAAGATAAATCGCTTGTGTTTCTTTAAATTCCATAATCTATACTTCTTTTTCAGTTAAACGAAAATAACTAACGACCCAGAAAAAGACCGGAAGCAGATAGAAAAACCCTTTAATTGCCTTTTCGACTATCTGTTTCCAATGCCACATCTCTTCCGGCTTCAAAGTGCCAAATATCTTGGGAATCCCAACAATTAATTGTAATTCGGTAATGAATACGATGAGAAGAAGCACTTGAATGATATTGGTAGCAAAAAATGTTTTGAAAGCCTGATTGTTTTTGAAATAGATACTTCCCAACAGATAGATGGATTGTATGACTAAAAATATCTTAAAAAACAATCCTGCAAAAGAATAGGTATAGGTAATTTGTCCTCCGAAGAGCCACGTATCTGATTCAGTGGCCGATTCAAACAAAACCCATTTCAGCGGCGTTTTGTGAAACATATCTAAAGTGGAGGAGAAAAATTCGATACTTGCCAACATATTATTCAGAACTGTTCCAAGCAAGTTGCCGATAGTATAAGCTATCAACATCATTCCAAAATAATAAAAAGTGGTGATTAATATGCCGGCTATTAATTTTTCCAATTGCGTAGCCGGAATCATAAAATAGGCGCTGCCGTTGGTGGAAGAATGGATTTCGCGGAAAAAACGCGCGGCATAAAATAAACCTGCGATAAATATAATCTCTCCGATGACTGTTGGTCGGCTCGTCCATCAGCAGGATTTTTGTGTTGGTTGCCAATCCGAAAGCCACCATGATTTTCTTTTTCTGTCCGTACGACAACTTGTTCATTTTCCAATCCTTCGACGGAATTTCAAATTCTTTTAAGTACCGGTCGAATTGGGAAGAACTAAAATTAGGGTAGAAGGGCGCATACACCTGCTCAAAACGGGCAATGCTTAACGCATAAGTCGGTAATTCTTCCGTAAGAAAATAGATGTCTCGGAGCATTTCCGGATTCCGCTTGCGTGGCTCAAAGCCCATTACGTTCACATTTCCCTTTCGCGGGAATAGCAAACCGGCAATCAATTTCAGCAAAGTACTTTTCCCTTCGCCGTTTTTCCCGAGCAGACCATGAATGTGTCCGGGCTTGATCTGCAAATTTACATCCGATAGCAACGGCATTTTCTTGCTGTAACTAAAATCGACGTTTTCAAATTGAATTGTGTTCATAAATTATTTAATTAGTGTATTAGTGATATAATACACTACAAAAGCAATCTATCGATTGAAACTAACAAATATTATTTAGTTAAATAAAGTTAACACAAACAAAGGTAAAAATTAATTGAAAAATAACTTGTTGATATACTATATTTTGCAGATTATTTTTACCTTTGCCTCAAAGAAAATTAATCGTAGATAATTTTTAATAAAATGGAAAAAATTAATCGCAGAAAGTTTTTAGGTTTATCGGCTTTGGCCGGTGCAAGTGCGTTGATAGCACCGCAAACAGCAATGGCTTCCATGCAAAAAGAGGTAGCCAAGACAGAAGAAGAAAAAATTCCGACGCGTATTTTAGGAAACACCAGAATGGAACTTCCTATTTTGAGTATGGGCGTGATGCGGGCGGATAATCCGGCCGTGGTTCGCGCCGCTTACAATTCCGGATTGACTCATTTCGACACCGCTCACGGTTATCAGAATGGTAAAAATGAAGAAATGTTGGGCGTTTTCTTCAAAGATAAAGACCGCAGCACTTTTACGATTGCAACCAAAGGGAAAGCGCATCCCAATTCGGAAAATTTTGAAAAAGATTACGAAGAATTGTTGAACACCAGCCTCCGCCGGTTGCAAATGGATTATGTGGATATTTTCTATGCGCATGCGGTTGAAAATCTGGAAGATGTGAATCATCCACGCCTGCTGGCGATGTTGAAAAAATTCAAGGAAGAAGGAAAAATCAAGCACATCGGTTTTTCGACGCATGCAAACAAGCCGGAGCAAATTGATATTGCCATCGAAACCGGTATTTATGAAGTGATTTTGATCAGCTACAACTTTACACTGGGCATTCTTTCGCAACTGAACGAAACAATTCAGCGTGGAGTAGATGCCGGCATTGGCTTTGTGGCTATGAAAACGATGGTCGGCGGTGTAGAAGATGCCGACGGAAACAAAAAAGTAGATGGTGCGGCTTGTCTGCGCTGGGCTTGGCAAAACCCGAACATCACGACGGCTATTCCGGGTTTTACGAGTTTCGACCTGCTGGACAATTGCTTGGAAGCGGCTCATTCGCCCGAATTGACCGAAAAAGACATCCATTACATTGCCGGTTTGAAAGAAAACGAACTGCTGTATTGCCAGAATTGCGGAAAATGCGTGAGTGATTGTGCAAAGCATTTGGCTGTTATTCCGACCGTTATGCGTGCTTATATGTACAATTACGGTTACCGCCACCCGTCATTGGCCAAAGAAACATTGACGGAACTGTCGCTATCGGGCAACGAATGTTCGGGCTGTACGTCTTGCAGTGTTAAATGTCCTTCGGGCTTCCGCGTAGCGGAAAAAATGGCGGCTATCACGCCGATAGTGAATGTTCCCGATTATTTTTTGGCATGAGAATATGAAACGATTGATTTATATGCTGATAAGCCTGTTCTTCGCGGGACAGGCTTTTGCTCAAACACCGGAACAGTTGCGGTCGTATCTGCCGGAAATCGACGGCTGGACGATTACGCCGGAAATTGAAGTTTTTAACCGTGACAATTTGTACGAACGGATTAATGGGGCAGCTCCGTTGTTTTTGGAAAACAATTTTCAAGAAATGACGAGCATGGAATATACGCAGAGCGACGATTATATTACCATTCAAGTCTATCGCCATGCCACGCCCGAAGACGCTTTCGGCATGTATGCGTCCGAACGTTCGTCGGAGATGGTTTTCTATCCTGCAATTGGTGGTGAAGCCCAAGGCGATGGTTACGGTTTGTTTTTCTTTGCCGGAACCATTTACGTCAAAATGTCCGCCAGCGATGAAACGGAAGAAATCAATCAGGCGATGAAGGGAATAGCCCAAAGTTTGGCATCGGCTATTGATGCGAACGCCGGTTATCCTGAGTTGGTACAATCGTTCCCTGCTGAAGGTTTAATCCCTTATTCACAAGCCTATATCACCCAAAATTATATCGGACACGAGTTCTTAAAACCGGTTTACACTGCTGATTATATTTGGGAAGGAAAGAAAATCCAACTGTTTCTTATTGATAGGAAAACAGCAGAAGGCGCTAAAGACATTCTAAATGCTTATTTTACTTTCACCAAGCAGAAAGACGATTTTATTGAAGGCCCTCTGCTCATCAAAGACCGGTACAACGGAAATATTCCAATCATTTGGAGAGGGCAATACCTTATCGGCGCATTCAACAGCAACGGAGATGATTTGGCGGAGGGGATTTACGATTTTCTAAATCAAGTAAAGTGAATATTTGTTTCTTCATTCAAAATCTGTCTTTTCCCGGAGGCACGGAACGGATTAGTATTGCGTTAGCCAATGTTTTGTCCGAAAATCCAGCCTATCAAGTGAATATGTTGAGTTTGGAAAGTTTTGATTCGACATTTTTTCCATTGAAAAATAACATAACGACTGCTTCATTGCATTTGTCAAGTACCGATATTCGGAAAACGTATTTGAAAGCGGTAATGCGATTAAGGAAATACATAAACCAAAATCAGATGGATGTTTTGATTGATGTGGATGTGATTTTGAGTGCGATTAGTTTGCCGGCAACCGTTTTCACAAAGACAAAAGTCATTTCATGGGAACATTTTAACTATTTTACCAAAGCGGAATCCGTTGTACGAAGAATTGCCCGCAAGTTGGCTGCGCGGTATTCGGCGGCTGTTGTAACACTGACGGAACAAGATGTTGCCTTTTATAAAGAAAATTGCAAAGTCAAAACGAAAATCATAGCCATTCCGAATTTTGTTGAAGAATTCCCTGCGGTTTCGTACGATAAGGCTCAAAAAATTGTGCTTGCTGTCGGACGGCTGGAACAGCGAAAAGGATTTAACTTACTGATACACAGTTGGATATGGGGGGGGCGAGAGTCTGAAATCCGAAAAGATTGGAAACTGCTGATTGTTGGCAGCGGCGAAGAAAAAGAAAATTTGGAAAGGCAAATCCGTGAAAGCAAAGCCGAAGCGTCTATCGAAATACTTCCACCCACCCGTTCAATCCAGGATTATTATCAAAAAGCGTCGATTTATGTCCTGACTTCCCGCGCCGAAGGGTTGCCGATGGTATTGATTGAAGCTCAATCGCATGGCCTTCCGACCATTGCTTTCGATTGCAAAACAGGCCCCCGCGAAATAATCAGCGATGGAGAGGATGGATTTTTAATTCCCTGCTTCGACACGGATTTATATGCAGAGAAATTAACCCGATTAATGCAAGATGTATCATTGCGGCAAACATTCAGCCGAAATGCGGTGAAAAACCGAGAGCGATTTTCAGTGAGTAAGGCAGTGGAAAAGTGGGAAAAATTATTGTCAAACGATTTATCTTGAATTCTTTTTCTGTTCTTTTATGAAAACATATATGAGTGTCCCAACAAACAAAAGGATAAGGACCAGAGAGGCAACCGAGCCAATATTTGACAACATATTAAACGTTTCCGGCTCAAAACGGAACTCAATGGTATGCTTGCCGGCCGGAACATTCATTGCCCGCAATACCCAATCGGCACGGAAATGATCAGCCGGTTCGCCATCTATAAAGGCTTTCCAGTCGTTTCTATAATAGATTTCCGAAAATACCACTAATTGGTCGGTGGCTGCATTAAATTCGTATTTTAAATACGGCGGCAGATATTCTACCAATTCAATCGTAGCTGTAGAATCAGGTATAAAAGATTGTTGTGTTATTTTGTCCGCAAACTTTTTATCCACTACGGCTGTTTTTAACGGATCAATCGTGTTTAATGCTTCTATTTCCTGATCGGCATTCTCTACTAACTGAACATTTTGAACAAACCAAGCATTACCGTCAGCATGGGGATTGGTGATGGGTGCTTGCTTCGGGTCGAAAATAATGTATTTGGCATTCAACATGTTGAGCGTCGGCGTGTTGGCAAACACCGGATAAATATCTTCGAAGCTGGTCGCACCTTGAAAAGATTGCCCAATCAACTGCATTTCTTTTGTTATCCGATGATCAATCAACTCCTGATACCGGCGCAATTTAGCTGCATGGTATCCGCCGATGGATTTATGAAAATAAGAAGTTGTTGCCTCGTTAAACGTACTTGCAGTCATATTCAACACACGATAAGAAGGTGTTTTGTCTTCCAGAATAATGTTGTCAGCAACGGTCGGTTCAAACACTTTTTCCGATTTCTTTTTTTCAAAATTAGCACTGTTCAAATAGCGTTTATCAACCGTCCACAAATCAGCCAAAACCAAGACGGCCAAGATAATGAACGAATACGAAAGTTGTTTTTTATTTTTTCCGGTAATGAAAAAGAAATAGATACAAGCTGCTGCCAAAAGGACGAATATCAATGAGCGGAATGCATCGCTTTTTAATAACGCCTCACGGTCGGACAATAAAGCGGTGTAATACCAGTCGGGAACTTGCGCCGTAAGCTGTATATCATTGGGTGATTGGAAATTAAAAAACATTCCCGGCAACCACCAGAATATCAGACAAATAATGCCGGTAATTCCAAGCGAATAAAGCAGTTGTTTTTGAAGTCTTTTTTTATCTATTCCTTGACGATATAAATCCCGTAGTCCCCAAACGCCAATAATAGGAAAAATCAATCCTGGAATGACCAAAGCCATCGAAGGTGTCCGGAATTTATTATACATCGGCAAATGATAGAACAGGAAATCGTTTAATACCGCAAAGTTTCTTCCCCACGATAAAAACACAAAAAAGACGGTAGCCCCCAGCCACCACCATTTGGCCTTGTTTGGTATGACAAACATTCCCAGCACAAACAGAAAGCAGATAACCGCACCGAAATAAACCGGCCCGGAAGTGAAAGGCTGGTCGCCCCAATACGTGTAGGCTTGTATTTCTTTCCCTACTCGTTGTCCATGCTGTTTTAATTCCTTATATAAATCAGAGTCTTTACCCAGCATACCGCCCGTTGCTCCGCCATGTATATCGGGAATTAAGAAACTCAATGTTTCGCCTCTGCCATAACTCCAAGTAAAGGCATAATCAATATCCAACCCACCCGATGTTTTGGCTTCTTCAGCATTGGTTGCCGTCAATTCCGATGGCCCGCGCAAACTTTCTTTGGTCATTTCATAATCAGAGTATAAGCCTGAAAGTCGAGGCAGCGCGGCAAAAATCAATCCGATTATCAATACCAAAAGACTTTTTCCTATTGTTTGAAATTCTTTTTTCTTCAAGCAATAAACAATGTATCCGGCAAAAAGAATGGCACAAAAAATCGCCAAATAATAAGTAATCTGCACATGTCCGGACGCTAATTCCAATCCCAAACCCAAAGCAAACAGCGCACCACCTATCAAGAATTTTTTCCGGAACGTCAATAATATTCCCGAAAGTACCAAAGGCATATAAGCTATTGCCCAGGCTTTATTGACATGCCCCGCCTGAAGAATAATAATATTGTAAGACGAAAAAGCAACAGCAACGGCACCCAGCAACGACAACCAGACATTTCGCGTCAGCAAGAAAAGAAAAAGATAAGCAAACAACAATCCGGCAAATACCGGTCCCGAACTTTCAGGGTGTCCTAATGATAATCCATTCTGTATATAACTTAAATAGTTAGGTTGATAACCAATTACACCAAAATGATAAGAAGGCATTCCGGAAAACATCGAACCCGACCAAACCGATTGGGCATCTTTTGTCGTTTCGTTGTATTTGAACAACTCGTGAGCCATTCCCTGCCATTGAGATATATCTTCCTGATGAAGGGTTTTTCCATCTAATTGGGGTTGAAAATAAACTAAAGTCAAAAACACAAAGAAAATTATTGCCAAAATATGAGGCAAAAATGACTTATAAAAAGATATATTTTTCAGCATTTTAATTGTATTAACAGATTTATGAATTTATCATGCAAAGGAAATAAAAAAAATGTAAGTTTTCGTATGATTTCAAAAATATTTTTGTGTGTTATAATTGAAAATTTGACACAGTTTATTTTGTTGCAAATTACTAAAAAATTTCATTTCTTACTCAACAACCCTTTTGTAACATTCCAGCGAAAAAGTAATAATTTTGTTCCTTTTTCCGTTTGAAAAGTTATTAAATATCTGAAAAACAACAAAATAGATGCAGCCCATTTTATTGCCTCAACAATAATTCTTTTGAAATATTTTAATTTTGAAATATTTAGTGTTCTGATTTTTTCGCTCGCGCCGACACCCCAACCGAGCCGCTGTATAAATTCATCTGTTGTACGGCTTCCGGGTATAACGTGCTGAACTTCATTGTTTGGAAAATAATAAATTTTGCCGTTTTCTGCTTTTATTCTGTTAAAAATATCTTTTTCCTCGCCAGCCATCAAATTCTTTTTGTTGCGCCCCAATTTTGTATTAAAATTGCCGACTTTTTCAATCGCACTGCGGGCGATACCCATATTTGCACCGATTGGATATTTATTTCCTTCAAAAAACCGCACATTTTCACCCAAATCAATCGCCGAAACCCACGAATAAGTCCATTTTGAGAGCCATTTCGGCGCATTTCCGCTTTCAAAAAGCGGCGTAATTTTTCCGCCAAAAGCCGCCAAACCGGGATAGTTTTCAATGTTTCTTTGCAAATTCTGCAAATAATTTTTCCCAACAAAAGCATCGTCGTCAAGAAAAACCAGCATTTCGCCTTTTGCCTCTGCAATTCCGCGATTGCGGGCATAAGACAAACCCTGATTTTTTTCCACAAAATAACGGAAAGGCACATTGGGAAAATCCTGTTGAAAGCGCAAGCATTCCGTTTCGGTATTGTCGGTAGAATTGTTATTTACCAAAATAACTTCGTAATCAATATTTTGAGTATCGTTTTCGGCAATACATTTCAACGTTTGATAAATGTATTGCGAGCGGTTGTATGTGCAAATGATGAGTGAGAGCATAAAATGTTGTTATTTTCTATTTTCAGGTATTGTGGTGAATTTCGCAAGTAAGATTATTTCCATTCAGTGCCGACAAACTGAAATTGTATTTTGAAAGTGCTGAAAAAAACGCTTTGGAACAGCCCGCCTTCATAAAATCGTGCAATTCCATAAAAATAAAACGGGTGCGCGAAAGCCAATAATCACAATCGGCAGAAAAAATTTCTTTTTCAGAGCCTTCAATGTCAATTTTCAAAATATCAATTTTATCCAAATTATTTTCTTTCATAATTTGTTCAATTGTAACAGCCTTAAAACTGTTTTCACATTCCTGCTCCGTTTCTTTTACCGTAAAACCAAACGGATATTGCGTATCGTAATTTTCGATAACTAAATTCGCGGTTTTGTCCCAAACACCTGCTTGATAAAGCGTTATATTGGAAAATTGTCCGGTATTTTTCTGCAAAACGCTAAAATTTGAAGACGCAGGCTCTACCGAAAATATTTTTGCCTGCGGAAAACGATTTTTGAAAAACACCGTTGCCAAACCAATATTTGCGCCGCAATCAATAATTGTTTTTGGTTGAAAATCAGCAGGAAAATGGTAGTCGTAACTGCCTCTCATAATGACTTCATCAAAAATACAAAAATCGGAATTGGCCGCCTGTCCGCCCCTGAAATAAATTGGGTGTGCAAGCGTTTTGTGCGAAAATAAAATCATATTGCGTTTTGCCGCACTGCGCCTGTCCCACAAAAATTTCAGGCTGCCGGGCGAAAAACCGAATTTTTCCAAAAACTGAAAAATGTTATTAACTTGTTCTTTTTTAGTCATTATTATTTTTGCGTAGAAACCTACTATTAAATATTCAAATATTCTTTCAAATTTTGCTTTTATTTCTTTTATTATTCTGATACGAAAGTACAAAAACTTTCTGACTTACAAAAATCTTTTCTTCCGTATATTAGCCTATAGATATGTGTGTTGTTTTTAATTATCCGTTCTCAATAGCCATTTCCAGACAGGAATTATCTGTATTTCAATGCCGTGTTCCGAAATAGTTTCTTCTTCGTCTTTGGTAATTATCAAAAAAAAGTCTATTTCCCAGCGTTTGGCAATCTGCACCAAAGCATTTATTTCACGTTTTCGCGTTTCAAAATCGCTCAACGAATAACATGCTTGTACAGCCATTTTCTGTTCGGGTAGATAAAAATCTACTTCCACGTTTTTGTTGTAAAAATACAAATCATCACAGTATCGCTTCTTCAATTCTATGGCAACGAGATTTTCCAATAGGGAGGTTTCCTTGTCGATTACAAAAATATTCAGCAAGCCATTATCGAAAAAATAACGTTTTTTGAAAGTTTCCTTTTCAGAAAATTTGTCGGAAAAATTGGAAATACCAAAAGTCAAATAAGCATCGTCCAAGTATTGCAAATAATCGACCAAAGTATTGCGAGAAACCTTTACACCAGTGGAATTTACACTGTTATTCAGACGCGAAAGCGCGACCGGATGCATTACACTTTCGGCTATTTTTTTTACCAAAACACGGATAGCATTTTCATTGCGTATTTCGTTCCGGACAATAATATCGCCAAATAAAATCTTTTGATACAATGAATTAAGCCACGCTCGCTTATCGTTCATTTCAAAAGTTTCGGCAAAACCGCCAAAATAGAAATAATTTGCGAACAATTTAATCACCTGCGTGCGTTCACTGCCGTATTCCCAGTTTTTCTTCAAATCCAAGCCTTTAAATTTCAGATATTCCACAAAAGAAAACGGATACACTTCGTGAAATAAAAATCTTCCGCCAAGCGTAGTATGCACGTCTTTTGACAACATTCGGGCGTTGCTTCCGGTTACAAAAACACGGTATTTACTGTCGGCAACTCGGCGGACAAATTTATGCCAGCCCTCAATATTTTGAATTTCATCTAAAAAAATGTATGGTTTTCCATCAAAAATTTCGTTGTAAGCATCAAGCAACAAACCCAAATCTTTCGCCTGAATAGACGAAATACGCTCATCTTCAAAATTCACAAACAGTACTTGTTCAAGCAAAATTGCACCCGAAGCAATTAAATCTTGAATGTGCTGATACATCAAGTAAGATTTTCCTGCACGCCGCAATCCGATAAAGACATAATTTGCAGCCAATTCCAAATTTAGCGGACGATTAACCAATTCAGTATTAGCTATTTCCGCCTGCTTTTCTCTAATTATACGCTTGATAATTTCCTTATCCATTGTCTTTTTTATTGCTATTCGGTTGCAAATATACAATTATTTTTCAATATATTGAAATAAAAATAATAATTATTTATCAGTATATTGATAAATAGTGTGCCGTTTTTATCTTATATATAGGACAAAAACAGCATATTATTGTCCTGTATGAAGTTTTCATCTATTGTTTTTAGAACTATTTTACAGATATATGTGCTGCAATTTTTTCTATGATAAATGCAGGAAATATTTTTCCCAATATATTATAAGCAATATTGTATTTTCTATTTTTTAGGTCTAATTTTTTCCATAATTTCACCATTGATTGTACTGTTTCATTGTCAAAACCGTTTTTAATCAAAATATCTCTACTCTCAGCCATACCGTCATTATTCCTGTTTGAAGATAAACCTCCCAAACGGAAATTACTGATAACGTTATCAATATAGTAAAAATGTACGCCTGCCAAATAACATCTTAATGCAAAATCAAAATCAGCTGCAATTTTATAACGAATATCATACAAACCCTGTTTTTCATAAATGGACTTGGAAACAAAAAAAGTAGGGTGAAACAATGAGATTCCTTTATAAAGTTCGCTTAAATCAGTATCCGGCTTTTTAAGTTTGAAAAAACTCCCGTCGGCATTCAGCATATTGATATTCCCGTGAAAAATGCCGTCAGAGTTGTTCGATAAATATTCATTTACGACCAACTCTACTGCATTCGGGGCATAATAATCGCTGGCATTAATCATTCCTATTAATTCGCCTTTACATAAACGAATACCTTTGTTCATAGCATCATATACTCCTAAATCTTTTTCACTTACCCAATAAGAAAGTTTGGATTCCTGTTTTTTTATAATCGAAACGGTGTTGTCTTGAGAACAGCCGTCAATGATCAAATATTCAATATTTGAATAAGTCTGTGCAAAAACGCTTTGCATGGTTTGCTCAAGAAAATCCTGAGCATTGTAAGTAACCGTAATAATGGAAATCAGAGGATTATTCATATTTGTTGTTTTTAATTATCCGTTCTCAAAAGCCATTTCCAAACAGGAATTACCTGTATTTCAATGCCGTGTTCCGAAATAGTTTCTTCTTCGTCTTTGGTGATTATCAGAAATCTATCTATTTCCCAGCGTTTGGCAATCTGCACCAAAGCATTTATTTCACGTTTTCGCGTATCCAAATCCCTCAACGAATAACACACTTGTACAGCCATTTTCTGTTCGGGTAAATAAAAATCCACTTCTACGCTGTCGTGATAATAATACACTTCGTTTTCGTATTTTTTATACAACGTGATTGCCACCAAATTTTCGAGTAAAAAAGTCGGCGGATCTATCAAAAAAAGATTAAGCAATCCATTATCAACAAAATAATACTTTTTCTTACTTTCACGTTCTACAAATTTAGAATTGATATTTTCGATGGAAAACACAAGCCACGAATCTTTCAGAAAAGAAATATAGTCGATAATGGTATCTTTGCTGATTTTTGCGCCGGCAGACGACACTATGTTTGCCATTCTGCTAAATGAGGTCGGTTGTTTCACGCTTTCCGCTATTTTTTTCACAAGCAATTTCAACGCATTATCATTTCTGATCAGGTAGCGGGCAACAATATCGCCAAAAAAGATTTTTTGATACAAACTGCGCAGCCATTCCCTTTTGTTTGGGATATTTACAATTTCGGGTAATCCGCCGAAAGCAAAATATTTTTCCATTAGTTTCCTAATATCAGCTGCATATCTGTATGCTGCATTTTTTTCATGAATATCAATACGATTGGCTAATAAAAATTCTTCAAAAGAATAGGGAAAAACATTTTTAATCATAAATCTGCCACCGAGCGTAGTAGCGATTTCTTTGCTCAACATCTTGGCATTGCTGCCCGTTACGTAAATCTGATATTTCTGGTCGGCAAGACGACGAACAAATTTTTCCCAATGGTCAATAATTTGAATTTCGTCTAAAAAAAATATAGGTTTATGGTCGAAGATTTCTTCGTAAGTTCGTTTGAGCAAATCCAAGTCAGACAACGACAAACTGTCAATCCGGTCGTCTTCAAAATTGAAATACAATATTTCTTCAACCGAGTGTCCTTGCTGCAAAAGATTTTGAATTTGCTGATATAACAAATACGATTTGCCTGCACGCCGCAACCCGACAAACACATAATTTTGATTGTCAAACACTTCATAATCGCGTTTTACCAATAAAACAGGGCTGATAAATCGCTGATTTTCAAGTATCAATTCTTTTATTAATTCTTTATTCATGAAATTTTAACTCTATATAATCGACAAAAATAATACTTTTTATCGAATATACAAGGTGATTTAGGGAAAACCAATAAATTATTTTTCAATACATTGACACATTGTTCAACCATTCATTTTATGCCAATCAGCCGGAAAAAACTCATTACTTGCATATATGTTTGTATATTTAGCCGGACAAACTACTATTTTGTTTTCATTCCGGTTCAACCAAGCTCCCCACCAACTGAATGTGCTGTTGGCTATGATATTATGCTTGCAAAGCGACATTAAAAACATATCTTCCCATGAGTTTGAGCCGGAGTTCCAATCAATAAAAAAAGCATTGGGCAAATTTAATTTTTCTTTTGTCCACAGAATATCATCGGAAAAAACATAGAAAACCGGTCGTTCAACATGCTTAATCATATATTGTACCGCTTTATTATAATAATCCAAAGTACAGATATTTTCAAAGATAGCGAGATTTTTTTTGTCTAAATAATCTCCTCTTCGGATATGAATGGAAACACTATTTTCGGCTGCGATTTTCTTCGCTATTGGCTGCGATTTTTCCGACACTTTATTTTTGTCAAAAGTAAAAGATTTTTGTACTTCTTCTTTTTTCCCCTTAAAATATTTCTCACTTTGAAAACGTCCGCAATAAATCTGAATGAATGGCTTGAATAACTTATTTTCTATCATTTTAATATCGTAATCCGTAATGATTCGAATACCTAAAAATTCCATCCCGTTAATTAAAGGTAAAGTAATAACCCTATACTGTTTTTTTAGAGAAAACATGACACATTTCCGGGTAAACCGAATAAGCCAATTTGTAACAAATTTATTCTTTATTTCTATGCCAAAAGCAGCGGATAGAGCCGGTCCATAATTACTATGCTTATTAGCTAAATAGTCATTGCATTCAATTTTTCCGCCATTATTTATAGCTAACGAAAGGGCATAATGAAACATCTGATTGCCCATTCCATCAAAGATTGCGACAATATTTTTCATTATCTAAAATTCACTTTTTAGTTAATACAAATATTCCACTACCCCATTCACGACATCCGCAATTATTTTCTATCAATTTTTCAGTCAAAGGAATTTCAAAAAAATCTCCATTCTTATCAACGTAAGCAAATTGTTGAATATTAAAATTTTTCTCAAATAAGTCTATTAAGTATCGGATTGAAAATACAAAGTGAGCATTATATTCAATTCTTTGGAATCCAATGGGAACGGCAATATAGCATATTCCATTAGACTTAAGCATTTTAGCAATATTTGTCAACCCTTTTATATGCCCGTCAATATCTAATGAGTCGCCGTATCTTCCTAATCCAAAATGTTCAAGTACGCTTATACAAGAAAGAGAATCACAATAATTGTGGAATTTTTCGTCATCCTGCATAACATCGTGTTGTATGAATGATATATTTTCCACATTGACATCAATTTGCCTAATATCCATCACTTCTATTTTTCTAAAACTTGCAACATGAGCGACAAAGCCATCTATACGAGACCCTATATCCAAATGTTTAACAGGATTTCGTTTGAATATTTGTTGTGCTACATATAAATCATGATGAAAATAATCGCCGGAAGCAACACCTCCACTTTCAAATTTATCCAATAGGCATGGATAATTAGCTGAAATTAAAAAATCTCTATCTCTTCGCTTTATTTGTTTTTTTAACGCGAAAAAAGATTTATAATAACTTGGAAGTTGAGCTATTGACCTACAAGTTTTAGAGATGGAAAATCCTGTCAAAATATTAAGTAACTGTATCATATTATTTCTTTTTTTTGTGAATAATGCCTTTCCTAAATTCTTTTTCATAATAAAGGAAGCCGTCAGTATATTCCGATTCTAAATTACACTCCAAAAGTATCTTATTAATTTCAACAGCATCATTCGTGTTGTGATAAGTACAAATTGCATAATCCAAATCTTCAGTTTCTTTCAGTGTTATAAGACTTCCTTGTAATGCTTTTTGTTCATTTCCTTCAATGTCCATTTTCAAGAACAGATTGGTTTTTTCTTTTCCTTCTAAAAAGGAGTCAATAGTAATGTTTTTATCATCATTATTATCACTGACATATTTTGGAACAATAGTAACTTTTTCTTTCCAAGGTTCGAACGTTATATGCAGTGCTTGAATCCATTGTTCGTCACATTCAAATAGATAAACATGTTTGATTTTTTCTATGCAACTTAGTGAAAAGATCCCTTCTGCTGCACCTATATCTAAAATTGTTTTTCCGGATAAATGATCCAAATCGTCAACGTATCGATGCGGAGAACGCCTGTCTTGTTCAATAAGCAATGACCTATAGTTTGCGATGATCTCTCTTTTATTCCTATTAGAATGAGCAGGATAATAAACTTTTTTGTTGGATAATACAAAATAATACATTTTATGGTATTCATCCCAGAAGCACGCTATAGGTCGTTTTTTATATTCCAAGTAAAACGGATAAGGATAAAAAGTTAGACCATGCTTACCCATAAAAGCATATAATGCATTTTTTTCTGTTTTAGGTAATATTTTTTGAAACAAATAGATATATACACTTTTTATGCTTTCGGAAAAGTTTCTAACAAAAACGAGTGAATCTCCCAGAAATTTATCATATATGTCATTTCGGAGATTTTGTGGAATTAATTTTCTATACAATCTTGCTATCATTCAATTTTATTCGTTTAATAATTGTATTTACTGATTTAAAAGAAAAATCCGATTTAATTTTATAGAAGATTCCTCCAACATGTTTACCTTTGGAATTAATTCTGTAGTTATACATAATGTGTTTCGCTTTCCCTTGAAAGTGCAACGAGTAGAATAAAATTAACTGCTGGTTTTCAATTCGTTTTGTGTATGGTTTATTTTCTATCCAGTAGATTTTTTTCCTGCCTGCTTCACTTTCATAAATTCCGGCAATATTAATGTTATCATCAAAACAAGCACCATGATGGATTTCCGTCAATTCTTTCACCTTAGCCGGTTGATATTGCGGATATAACTCAAACGCAGTCATATCACTTATTACAGATCCTTCAGCATGGCGTTTTGTTAAAATATCCAAGTATAATTCTTCTGAAAACAGAGTATTGACAAAATCACAGAAGTTACGGATAGATTTTTTATTAAATAACGTTGTACAAGGAGCCTGTTTGTCGCAAATAGTAAAGTCATAGTCCAAATAATTATTAAATACGGTATCTACATGACAGTATATCAAAACATCAGAATCCAAATACAAAAAATGGGTAATGTCTCTTTTCTCAATAAAATCCTTAATGATAAACCATCGTTGAAAACAAAATAATTCATAATCGTACAAATTGGATGATAAATGTTTATAATTTAAAGAAAATTGATGAGCCGATTCAAAAAAATCACTTATTAAATAATGCTGTATTCCTTTGAAATTTTTATTTGTTTCATCACCAATCAAATAAATATCACTATCAGAATTAAATATCCGTGCTTGCTCCAATGAATGTTTCAGGAAAAATTGATTTCCTTTATGAACAAAAATAATAGGTATAGATTTCATAAGAATACTTTTTTCGCTATTTTCTTTTTTATCATCAACTCTTTCTGTTCTAATTTCTCTGGAGAAATTTCACTCCAATTGGAAGCAGAAACCATATGTATCCAATAATCACCAATACAATGTAAGGTGTTTTCAAACCAATTTATTTCATTTTCTTCCTCTCCCATATTTTCGATTCGTTGACATTCAAATAGCAAATCGGCTCTATTCATTTTAGAATAAATAGGATACCAGTTTCCGCCACCGGTATCTAAATAGACGCCTTGGGGCTTTGCCGGTAAAAAATCCATTTTTAAATCTTTCACAAAGGCATAACGATAAAAGCATAATCCTGCCCACAGATACCAATATTGCGTATCTTGCCCTAAAGTTCCATAAATGGGCTGTTGTTCTAATTTTTGTTTTATAGAAATTGTTTTTATTGGGAATAAGTCATGGTCGACAAAACCAAAATAACATGGTTGTCTTTTTTTTATTACATGATAATATATCCAATTTAAGGAAGCTCCATGCGAATAACTACCGCTAATAATCGATAATCTGTTTTTTGGCAAACTAATATAGGCAACAGAATTGTTTAAACAAAGCTTTTTGATTTTTTTTCTCGCCGTTTTGTCTGACGAGTTATCTGCAACAATATAAGTATAATCGCCCTGCATATTTTGTTTCATCATTTCAATTTGCCGTTCAATCGTGTCAATATTATTAAATGCAATCGTAACAATATCACAATGTTCATTCGATGAATCCAATTTTTCAATCGATAAGTTAATTGACCGGCAATTTTTGAATGAATGAAACATCATCAACTTTTCAAGAAGTCGAACAAATATCCGATATATCATGCGTTTAACAGTCATATTTGTCTATTTTTTAGGTATTGTAATCCTTTTTCTGTTAAGAAATAGCGTTGCTTGGGGTGATTAGGATTAGCAAATTCAGCAGCTATGTATCCTTGTTCCAACGCAGGCTGTAAATATGCAGGAATAAAATATTTCTTATTGGTTATATTTAGTTTATCCTGTATTTCTTTTCTCGACATTTTGCCCTCAATTATTTTCAACATTTCAATTATCAAGCCATTAACTGGGGGGGTAACTGGGGGGGTAACTGGGGGGGTAACTGGGGGGGTACTTTCCTGATCCACCTCTTTTTTTCCAAACAGTTCTTCCAAATTGAAAGTTACCAACGCCACATCAATACTGTTTTCAAACAATACTTTCGTATGAGTTGCTTTTTCCCATTTCAGCATTTTGTCAAAGCCATAACCTGCATTGTCGGCAAGTTTCACGTTGCGGAATAATTTTGTTAAAACCGGATTTCTAGGCAAAGAAACGTCTTTTTTCAACAATTCGGGAATAGGACGTGGAAATGCGCCCGGATTTTCAAATTCAATCCGGTTGGTAAATACTCTTACACGCGGACGCATTGGACTGAAATAATCGCAGTGCATCAGCAAATTAACTAACGCTTCGCGAATGGCATCGTATTCGGGACTGTCTTCTATTCCTACGCCATTTTCGTCCAAATGGTACGGAATATTTTTGATTTGCCGCCGCAAACGTTCAATAATAGCAAAATAATATTCCCACAAATTTTCCTGTTCCTCTATCCGAAAAGTGTATCGTGGCGAAGCGTCAGCATAATTTGTTGCCGGGATTTCGAGCAAATCAACACGAAAATCCGGAAAACTTTTATTAATAGACAGATTTTTACCCATAAAAAGCAACCCTCCGTAGGTCAGATGTTTACCATCCGTAATTTGCAATTTTTCCAAAAAATCTTTTTCTGTCAAGTTGTTATACGGCGAAGACGGATTAGCGCGAAGCATATAATCGCGGTAACGCGCAAGCGTAGTGCGATTTAAATCCTTTATTGTAGTTCGTTCGACCGGCCGCGCCGACATAACGCCAAAAAGCTGATCACGCAACAAAGCATTAATTTCCGAATCGGTCGCCCGCTGATCGCCGCTGCCTGTACGAATAAAAGTATTGGACAACGAGTTGAAATATACAGGTTTTCGCTCGGACGAAGGGACAAAAAAGGCAAGTATCTTTTGTCCGTCAATATCGTATTTTTTTAATGTATGCTGAATGAGAACATTGAATTTTTCGTGTCCGCGCAAAACCGTACTAAAATCGTTTTCCAATTTTTCGGCATTATCAACACCGGTAATTTCAAACTTTTTACCGATTTGTTTTACGCCAAGTACAATCCACCCGCCCGAAGAATTGGCAAAGGCCGAAACGGTTTCCCAAGTACTTTTGGGAAGTTCCGATTTTGCCTCTTTTACTTCAAAGTCGTCCCATTCAATATCGGCAAGGCGCGCGAGCAGCTCTTTTTTCGTCATTTCCTTTGCTTTATGCTATTTGTCAAAAACTCTATACTTTCCTTGAATATTACCACATTGCTGATTTTTAGCACAAATAAATACAATAATCCGACTGTTACTATTTTAGAAATAATAAGAGCGTACAAATTTAGAATGTTTTTTGTCAATAACCAAGACACAAAAAGGCAAGCAATGGTTATTATTAAAAAAGGAAGAATATCCTTTAAAACATTTCGTATCCGTAATCCTATTAATCGACAAGTATAATATTGCCAAAACAATAATCCTAAAAAATTAATAGAGAGGTAAGCAATCACCATCGAAAATATTCCCAATTTATACATACTTAATACAATTATCAGTTGTAATAGACCAACGGCAATAGTACCATACATATATACATTAGATTTACCATGTGTAAAAATCAAATTAGTATATAAACTCCCTAAATAAGCAAATGCGCCCCATAAACAAAAAAGTTGCAAAAACGGTACGCTGGGCAACCATTTTTCTCCTATGGTAATCAATATAAATTCTTTAGACACAAATGCTAATCCCAACATCAACGGAAATGAAATAAAAGCTCCGAAACGAATCATCTTCCTGAATGTATTTAATTGACGCTCTTTTTCTTCATTTACCTTTACTAAAACAGGTTGTGCGACACTGTTTATTGTCCCACCAATGAATTGCTGTCCCATCGACGCCCACTTTTGTCCTTGAGAATACTGTCCAAGCACCTTCCCATTATATAATTTGCCTAATAGTACGGAAAGAAAATTCCCGTTAATTTGAGCGAAAACATTTGTAATAAATAGTTTTATACTGAAAGGAAACAGTTTTTTTATCGGTCGAAAATCAATATGAAATGTGGGCTTCCACGGAGAAATAAAACAGAGTAATATAGCCGATAATGAAAAGAGTGTGACATATTGCAAGGCAAGCGACCAATATGTAAATCCATTCATCGCAAGAATGACACCCACACCTCCCGATATAAATACCGATATAATTGTTATTATAGATAATTGTTTTACCATCATTTGTTTAAACATTACCGTGTAAGGGACAGTCCCTATTCCCCCTATAAAAATACCGAGACACATCACCCGCGTCAGATCCACTAATTCCGGCCGTTGGTAATAGTGAGCAATCAGAGGCGCAGCAAAGAAAAGGATAGTATAAACCAATAATCCGGCAAAAACCATAAACCAAAAAACAGCATTATAATCTTCATGTGTAGCATCTTTCTTATTGGTCAATGCCGTTGAAAACCCACTCTGAATAGTAATTGTAGAAGCAACTCCGGTAAAAATAGCAAGCATAGCTATCAAACCGTAATCATCATCATTCAATTTTCTGGCTAAATAGATACCAAACACAAGACCTAACAACTGTTGCGCTCCGCTGCTGATCCCGCCCCAGAAAAGCCCTTTGGCCGTTTTTTGTTTCAAAGTTGCTTCCGCCATACCCAGACCTCATTTTATGTTTGCGATAATCATACTGTTAAATATTCAAATACTCTCTTAAATACGGTATCGAAAAATCAAGTTTGCCATAAGCAGGCGAATAAATTAGTTCTGTTTCCAACAGCCGCTGACGGTATTGCTGAACATAACCTTGCGAAACGCCCATTTTTTTCTGAATATCAGCAGTTTGTACAGGCATTTCAAAACTTGCCATTGCCCGAAGAAATTCCAAATCTTTGTCCGAAATATCGTTAAGCGAGGCGGCAAATACCAAAATGCCCAATCGCTCTTTTGCCTCTTCGATACCCGCCAAAATGAATTCTTTATTTACTTTTTCTTTCGATTTTTGCCAAACATAATAACCGACAAGTTGAATCATAAAAGGATAGCCTTTTGTCGCTTCCGCCATAAAAACGGCATTTTCGGCAGATAAGCCTTTGTTTGCCTCGTTAAATGTTGAAAAATAAGTTTGCGTAATTTCTTCAATATCAATATTTTTCAGAATCACTCTTTCGGCGCGGCGCAGAAAAGTAAAATTTCGCGTTTCGGGGCTGTCGGAAAGCACGTCTGAAACATTTTTAGGCAATCCTGCAAGCATAAGAGCCACATTTCGCCCTTCGCGCTTGTAATGTTGATAGGCAATAATAATTTCCGACAAACCTGATGCAGTTTTATAAATTTCGTCAATCGTAATCAGCAAGCCAACGCCCATCTCATTCAGTTTCGACAAAACGCGCTCTAATCTTGTGCGAACGCGAAGTGTAGTGTCGTCATTAAAAAATTCGATGTTAAAATTTTTGATTGAAACAGATTTGATTTTCTTCTTTTGCGACAAAAGATGCTCTGTCCGCTCAAATATCTGTTCAAACAAATCGTCAATCATAAAATCGCCCGCAGTAATATTTACGCTGACAAAACCGTATTCCAGCGCAATTTCAACGATTTTTTCGAGCAAAACCGTTTTTCCCATTCCCCTCGCGCCCGAAAACAAGACCGTTCTGTAAGGGTCTTTCAGATTACTGTCAAACGCATTTCTGATCTTTTCAATAATCTGCCCGCGCCCCAAAATGCTGTACGGCAATTCGCCAAATGACGGATTAAACGGATTATATGGCTCTTTGTCATTTTTTATCACTTTTATCTCTTTCGTCATTTTTATTTCTTTTTGTTACTTTTATTTCTTTTATTATTTGAGCCAAAGGTACAAAAAGTTATTGGTTTGCAAAACTTTTGATCTCTGTAAAGATAGTGATTATTTTTTAGACTATTCATTTTAGATAGTCTAAAACAGATAGTTATTGTAAAACATTTTTAATCAGCATTTTAATTCCTTTTTCCAGCGTATATTCCGGCTCAAATCCCAATGTTTTAAGAGCGGAATTATCTATTTTGTATCTTGCTTTTTGAGGAGATTGCAGGTCAAGCCCGCAATGACAAGTGATTGAAATTTCCTCTTTTGTTCGTTGAAAATAAACCGCCTGTACTTTTTCCGCCAATTCCAAAATGGAATAAATATTACCGGAACTGATGTGATAAGTCATGTTGTTTTCGCCTTTTTCGAGTAAAATTTTGACCGCCTGACAGACATCGCGGCCGTGAATGAAATCGCGCAGAGGCGAGCCGTCGGATTGCAGAACGATTTTCTTGTCTTTGACCGCACTCCGGCATAAATCATTGACTACCAGCCACCAACAATTATTATCGGGAAACACCGGCGGTCCGTAACTGTTCGATAATCGTGCAACTACACAACTCACATCGCTGTTTTGACCGTAATACCGGCAAATATTTTCACTCAAATAATGTGTCAGCGCGTAAGGATTAGCACAATTAATAGGATAATCTTCGGTAATCACGCCATTCAGATTTTTGCCATACACATGAATCGTCGAAAAATACAGGAATTTCTTTAAGCCGTTTTTAGAAAAAATATCAAGTAAATTCCACGTCGGCGTAACATTGACGGAAGACACAAACGCAGGCTCACCATTGGACTGATGGTGATCGAGCGAAACCAAATGTACAATCGCTTCAAACTGTCGTTCGGCGATTTTTTTCAATTCTTCCGTATCGCGCACATCGCACATAAACAATTCTTCAAAACCGCTTTGCCAATCTTTATTATCGGGAATTTGCGGATAACACAACCCGCTCACACGAAAACCCTGTTGAGAAAGGTAGCGGCAAATCTGCGCACCAACATAACCATTCGCACCGGTAACAAGCACTTTCATCCTATCCAATTATAATTAATTTCAGACAACGGTTTGCGTTCTATCTCGTCGGGCAAATGTTCCAAATCGGCAATATTGAGCAAGAGATTTTTCTCGTCCAAACCCTGAAAGGCCAGCCATACCTGCGGCGGAACGGTCAGCCGTGCATAGTTTTCCAGCGATAATATAAATTCGTTGAACAGTCCTTTTGTCGGACTGTTTTCGCGGTCGTCGAACAGCACAAACCGGATTTTTCCTACCGGAACGACCAAGTTGAGCGTCATCAGCAAGTGTTTTTTCCATGCTTTAACGTCGCCTTGATGAATAGTGGAAAAATAGGCTTCGCCAAAACCCATAAAACCGGCGTCGCTTTTCTTCATGCCGTGAAAAACATCGCCCTGCGGGTGAAAAATCTGCTTGAGCGGAGTCAGTATTACGCCTTCTATGATTGTGTCCATATCTGTTTTTGTTTTTTTGCCAATTCTTCGTATTCGGAAATTTGATTGGCCGTAAGCGCAAACAAATCGGCCGAACGACGATAATATTGATAATACCAGTCTCCGGTGAAATCAATCAATTTTTCGTAATCCAACACTGCAGTCCATCGCAAGCGGAACAACGCCTTGTCGCAATTCAATTTCAGTAAGCCCGCTTCGTGAAACGGACTGTTTCCGGTGATTTGATA
>BNTW01000032.1 GCA_025996895.1 Bacteroidia bacterium
GGAGGCGCAGACACACAAAATTATTGTGAAATAATTTGTCATTGCGGCGAAGGCCGCAATCCCTCAATGTCCGTTAATGGGTGTTTAACGATGGGCAGGGGATTGCGCGTCAAGCGCGCAATGACAGGGAAATCGCAATGACAGGACAGAACGACAATCGGGAAGTTCGCATAACATTTAATTTCCGGCGTAGGGGCGTTGCGCGCAACGCCCCCTACTGATGGTCAATCCCGCAAATAACAAAAATAATATTTTTTGATTTTTTTCGAGAGCAGTTGAATATTCAACATGTCCGACGCCTCGGCAATGTCTTTGATAGTGCCGTCTTTGTACAAAATCGCGATACTGTCGTCGGCTTCGCTGTACATGTTGGTCGAAATCTCATCGGAAGAAATCAGGTAGGCAGCTTCGGGCAACGAAATTCCATATTTTTCTGCAAAATGCCGTTTCTTTTCTTCCTTATACGTTTCCTCAAACGGTTTTTGCTCAATTTCAATCTTGAATAAATTACGATTAATCAAGCACTTACTCATCAACGACAGGACTTTGTCGGGGTGTTTCGCCCACACTTTCAACGCCGACCAAATGTCGTTGTCGTCCAATTCAACAAAATTATCTAAAGCACGCACATCGTTCAAAAACGCATGCCTGTCGACCGGATTATACAAAAAATAATGCAATGCGGGTGCGGCAAACAATTCGACGCCTTGCGAAGCCAATTCTTGCGCCCGCTTCAGGATATTAATCAACATTTTTTCGGCCGCAATCGACGTTTTATGCAAATACACCTGCCAATACATTAACCGGCGCGCCATCAGGAAATTTTCAATCGAATAAATGCCTTTGGCTTCGACTACCAACCGGTCGTCTTTCAAATTCAACATCTTGATAATGCGTGCCGAGCCGATATTGCCTTCGGTAACGCCGGTAAAAAAACTGTCGCGCCGGAGATAATCTAACCTGTCGACATCCAACTGTCCGCTGACTAACTGGTGAAGAAATTTTTTCGGGTATTCGTCTTTGAAAATCGCAATCGCCAAGCCGAGTGTGCCGTTCATTTCGACATTCATTCTGTTCATAAGCAACAATGAAATTTCTTCATGAGGAATGTTTTGCACGAGCGTATCCTCCAAAACATGCGAAAACGGCCCATGCCCCAAATCGTGCATGAGGATACAGGCCAACGCCGCCTGCTCTTCGTCGGAAGTGATGTTATGGCCTTTGGAACGCAAGTGTGTAATGGCTTCATTCATCAGATACATCGCACCAAGCGAGTGGCTCATGCGGGAGTTTTGCGCAGCAGGATAAACATAATGCGTCAAACCCAACTGCCTGATGCGCGTCAAACGCTGGAAATAGGGGTGACGGATAATGTTGTAAATAAATCCGTTGGGAATGGTGATAAATCCAAAAACCGGGTCGTTGATTATTTTTCGTTTGTTATCCACTATTTATTTTAATTACGAATTACAAATTACGAGTTAAATATACAGCCATTTCTTGTTGGACTTTTTTTGCTTCGCGGGCGGCGGCTTCTGCAAATTTTTCCGTATTGCCGGCATAAATGATTTGGCGCGAGGAATTAACCAGCAAACCGCATTGTGCATTCATGCCATAGCGTGCCACTTCTTCCAGACTACCGCCCTGCACACCCACACCCGGCACTAACAAAAAATGATTGGGAACAATCCGGCGAATGTTTTCAAAAAGTTTGCCCTGCGTCGCACCGACCACATACATCATTTGTTCGTCCGATGCCCATTCCTGCGATTTCCGCAGCACTTTTTCAAACAACCGTTCACCGTTGGAGTCAGCGGTCAATTGAAAATCGTGCGAACCTTTGTTGGACGTCAGCGCGAGCAAAATCACCCATTTTTCGGGATACACCAAAAACGGCGTCACGCTGTCTTCGCCCATGTAGGGTGCAACCGTAACGGCGTCAGCCCCCCCTGTCCCCCCTGAAAGGGGGAAAGAGAACACTGCGCGTGCATACATTTCAGACGTATTCCCGATGTCGCCCCGCTTGGCGTCGGCAATAATAAATTGGTCGGGATAATTCAGTCGAATATATTCTACCGTTTTTTCCAACGCGATATGTCCTTTCACGCCCAAACTTTCGTAAAACGCCAAATTCGGTTTATATGCCACACAATACGCTTGTGTTGCATCGATAATCGCCCGGTTGAACGCAAACACCGGATCTTCGTCCTGCAACAAATGCGGCGGAATTTTCTTTATATCCGTATCCAAGCCCACGCAGAGAAATGATTGCTTGCGTTGTATATTTTCAACTAATTGCTGCTTTGTCATCTATGTTATATACTTATTTATAAAACAATATCCCACCCACAGAACTAATATTAATACTATCCTGTGTTGTATAATAATTTCCATGCAAATCTGAAATACAAACCAAATAATCTTCCGTTTGGAACAAAATTGGATTTTCTGCGTCTTCTTCTGCCGTTGTATCGATATGGCTTAATACGAAAGCCTTCAAAGGAACAGAAAACGAGCGGTTATCCGAAATCACCCTGATTTGTAATGTGTCTTCTTGTATTTTACATTTAGTACCGCTATTCTTCCGGTTATTTTGGTAATAATTAAAGGCTATATAAGATTGATATTTTGCAATGTCTAATTTTTTTTCATACGAACTCTTGTACGAAAAATAATCTCTATTATCTCTTCCTTCTTTATCCAAATTATTTAAATGCAGCTGCGCGAAGATTTTATACATGGTTTTATGCTGAATGCTGTCGCCGAAAAACGGCTGAATGCTTTCTTTTCCATAGGTATCGGCCAGATAATCAAGCGTTTCGCGAATTTCGACTTTTTGTTCTTTTTTCATATCGTTCAACCACAAAAGTGAATCGGAAAAAACAAATTGCCGGCCGTTCAAAACCGTTTCCATCTTATGCGTTAATACCCGCCGGGTAATGGACGAAAATTTCCAGGGGCCGACCGAAACGAGCAGGAAAATCACTGCCGGAGAAATCAAAATCCATTTGATATGCCGCGATTTGGAAAGGTAGAGATAGATGTAAATACCATAAAACCAGATGTTTAACAGTAAAATATATAACCGGTTGATAGTAATCCCATAGTCACTGATACGCCGGACAATACCGATGCTCATCAGCACAAGCAAAGGTAAAATAAACAATCCTGCGTAATGCGAAAAGCGTGTAACAAACCGATTTTTAAATAGTTGCATGGGATAAAGCAGGGTGATAACGAACAAACTACCTACAGCCAAAGCCGAAACCAACCACGAAACCCAACCGTTGGGCAATTCCCAAGCAATAACAATCCGAATTAAATAAGCATATAAAATGATGGCATAAACGGCTAAAATCGGCATTAAAATATATAATCCCAAGATTCTCAACAGTTTAGGAAATATGATTTCTGTGCGATGCTTGTCCGTCTGGTCAGGAACGTTTGATAGAAAATAGAGCGGTGCAAACAAAATCATGCACCCCACCCACAAATTTTGATATACTTTTTCGCTCATATTTACGTTGAACAAAACGTCAATCGCCAGCACGGCGAGGCATAACCCACCCAGTAAAATTAGTCCGAAAAATAACGATACGGCTAACTGATAGATGATTTCAGTAGAGAACCGCCAATACGAGCGGTCTTTGTTTTTTCCCAAAAAGGAAATGAAAAACAGGGCAAAACCGAAAACAACACCAATAGCGACAATCTGAAACCAACCGGCGAAATGTAATAAATATTCTTCTGCCGGAAGCAGCAGGCAATATACGCCCCACAAAGCCACGCAAAATGCGGTCAATCCCTGCCGCAACCAAGAATTAGCGACGTGGTCTTCCAACCATAAAATCGCTGTAATGCTGATAAGCAAACCCACTGGACAAAATATCCACGACTGATAAAGCACGTCGTAGGTTTTGCAATTAATTTCTGTAAAAAGCAACACCGCCAAACCAATTATCAGCAACACGCTGACCGGCATCCGCTGCACCATTCGTACAAATTTTTCGCTTAATGAAGCGAGAGAAAAAAACTTTTTCATATCTCATTTTCTTTTAATCGTTCTGCATTTTCCGCTATCGTCAGCTGGTCGATCACTCCCTGAATATTTCCTTCCATGAAATCGGCGAGGTTATAGAGCGTATAATTAATACGGTGATCGGTCATGCGTCCCTGCGGATAGTTGTAAGTGCGAATTTTTGCCGAACGGTCGCCGGTTGAAACCATCGTTTTGCGCTTCGACGAAATCTCATCATTCCTTTTCTGCAACTCCATATCATACAACCTGGTACGCAACATCTGCAAAGCCATTTCCTTATTTGCCAACTGCGACCGCGCCACCTGACACTGTATCATAATGCCGGTCGGCTTGTGCGTCAATTGCACTTTGGTTTCCACCTTATTCACATTTTGCCCTCCTGCCCCACTCGACCGCGCCGTTTGAAACTCCAAATCGGCCGGATTGATTTCTACATCAACCTCTTCGGCTTCGGGAAGCACCGCCACCGTCGCCGCCGACGTATGCACACGCCCCTGTGTCTCCGTTACCGGAACACGCTGTACGCGATGTACTCCCGATTCGTATTTCATTGTGCCATAAACATTTTCGCCTGAAACGGTAAAAATAATTTCCTTATATCCACCGATAGTGCCTTCGCTGAACGAAGTAATTTCGGTTTTCCAGCCTTTCGCTTCGCAATATTTGGAATACATTTTATATAAATCGCCGGCAAAAATCGCGGCTTCGTCCCCACCTGTGCCACCGCGAATTTCAACTATCGCATTTTTCGCGTCCTGCGGGTCGGCCGGAATGAGTAACAATTTGATTTCTTCCTCTATTTCAGGTAGTTTCTGCGTACATTCGTCCAATTCTTCGCGTGCCATTTCCCGCAATTCCGCGTCCGTTTCATTTTCCAAAATGGATTTAGCTTCGTCAATACCAGTCAAGTTTTGCTTGTAGCGATTGCGTGCATCCACAATTTTTTCCAAATCGCGGTATTCCTTATTCAGCTTGACAAAGCGTTTCATGTCCGCAATCACGGCGGGATCAGTAATCAGTTTTCCGATTTCTTCAAACCGAATCACCAAGACATCTAATTTTTCCAACAAAGAGTTTTGACTCATTTTTCAAATTATTAAAATAAAGAGGCATCCGCTAAAACAAATCCGAATGTGTTCCGGTGTCTGTCAATAACAACGTCAATTCATTATTATTTTGTAACCAGATCAATAGCCAATCGGGCTGAATATGACATTCCATGATCGTTTCATTTACTTTCTTTTTATATCCTTTTAATGGATGAGAAATATAAGATTCAGGTAAAGTGCCTTTTTTAGTGAGGATTTTAATAACCGTTTCCAGCAATTCCAAATCTAAATTGCGTCGATAGCATAAATCAACGCTTCGCTTAAATTGGGTAGTGTAATCAACTAAAAATAAAGCATTCTCCCCTTCCTCCGAAAATGACGCAAAAAATTCTTTCGGTGTTTTACGCTTCGTTTTGTTTTCGGTCATTTTATTTTCTATTTTTTGGCGTAATAAGTCTGTGTATCCGTCCGCTTTCAATATCTTCAAATGCCAATTCCAAACCGGATTTTTTTATTTTTCTATCAACGGTAAAAATACCCATAGACAATATAAATTCTACGGTTTTTTGTGCAAGGGTATTCTTTGCATTATAATTTAAAGTAATCGTTGCCATAATTATTTTTTTTATAGTCTGCAACAAAGATAATTATTATTTTTCAAACTTTACCATTTAAAATTCAAATGCCAGCGGCAGCAAATCGGCACTGTTTTCTATTTTATAAATCACTTTTTTTCCATACAAAAGCACTTTGATGGGATGTTTGTAACGGTTTTGTACTTCCAACAGCACTTGACGGCATGCCCCACAGGGAGTTACCGGCTCATCGACAAAATTGCCTTCGTGATAAGCGGCAACAGCGATAGCTTCGACCGCTTCGTCCGGAAATTGCGAGTTAGCGTAGAACAAAGCCGTCCGCTCGGCACACAAGCCCGAAGGATAAGCGATGTTTTCCTGATTGCTTCCGACCACAATTTCCCGGTTGGCCAGCAAAACCGCCGACCCGACCCGAAATTGGGAATACGGTGAATATGAACATTTTACAGCATTTTTTGCTATATCAATGATATTTTTTTCGTCTGAATTTAGCTCTTCATAACAACAAACTTGTATCTTTGCAGTGATATTTATATTTTTCATCATAAAATGATTATTGTACAAAAGTAGTTTATTCGTTTCAAATATGAAAACACATCGTTATTTACTCGCCGCAGTTTTTTGTTTTTTTCTTTCCATAAACGGCCTTTTTGCGAAAGAAGAGGCGTTGCCGTATTCGGATTATGTCAAGAAATACAGCGATTTAGCCATTTATCACATGAAAAAACACAAAATTCCGGCAAGTATCACGCTGGCGCAGGGAATTGTGGAAACTGCCGGCGGGCGAAGCGAATTTGTGAAGGAAACGAACAATCATTTTGGTATCAAGTGCCATCCCGATTGGGAAGGCGGACGTTATTATAAAGCCGACGACGGTCCGAACGATTGTTTCCGCACTTACCGCAAGGCGGAAGATTCATTTGAAGACCATTCCAAATTTTTGCAACGGACACGCTACGACAAGTTGTTCCGGCTGGAAATCACCGACTACAAAGGCTGGGCGCGCGGTTTGCAGGAATGCGGATACGCTACCGACCGGACGTATGCCAAAAAGTTAATCAAAATCATTGAAGACTACGAACTGAATCGCTTCGACAAAGCGGGCAAGAAAGGGGGACAGGAAGAACGACCTGAACCGAATTACCGGCGTGTGCCGTACAAAGCCAACGGATTGGTGTATGTGCTGGCTGAAGCCAACGACAGCTACGAGAAAATCGCGAGCGATGTCGGCTACAAAGTGAGCGAATTACGAAAATACAACGATGTTCCCGAAGGTTTTCCCGTTCGTCCCGGCGAAATGATTTATCTGGAAAATAAACGGAAAAAAGCGGAAAAGCCTTATTTTGAACATGTTGTTCGTGCAGGCGAATCCATGCACAGCATTTCACAATTATACGGTATTCATTTGTCACAGCTGTACAAACTAAACAAAAAACGTTACAATTACGTTCCGACAGAAGGCGACGTACTGCGTCTGCGCTGATTTATAATTGCAAAGTGAAACAACTGCCTTTTTCCGGCTCCGACTGAACAGAAATCTTTCCGCCGTGCAGATTGGCAATCTGGCGGCAAATGCTCAATCCGATGCCTGAGCCGTTGGTTTTAGTGGTGAAAAACGGCACAAAAATCTTGTCCATCACTTCGGGCAAAATTCCTTCGCCGGTGTCGGAAACCTTAATCAGCGGACGTTGATACTCATTTTTGGAAACAATCACTTTCACTTTCGCCGGATTTTCAGGCCTTCCCGACACGCAGGCATTTTTTATCAGGTTTATCAAGACTTGTTCGAGCAAAGCGCGATCGGCTTCAATCGTCATATCTTTAGGCAGAACGGTATAGTCGAAACTGTAATTTTCGGCTTGCAGCAAATGGTAAATATCTTCTATCCAATCTTTTGCGGAAAATTTGCTGATGACCGGCTGGGGAATGTGCGTCAGTTTTTTGTAGTTATTCACAAACTCGACCAGCCCCTTACTGCGCCGGTGAATGGTCTGCATGGCACGCATCAGCAGTTCGCGGTTTTCATCAACAGGAACTGAAAACGTTTCGGAAAGCGAGATAATCGGTGAGAGCGAGTTCATGATTTCGTGCGTCAGCACGCGGATCAGCTTTTTCCATGCATCGCTTTCGCTTTCGTCCAGCACCGATTGGATATTTTTCAGGCTGATTAATTTCAACTCCCGTCCTTCCGAGATAAAATACATCGCCGTTACGACTAATCGATAGTCGTTTTTTCCGCGTTTGATCCCGACAACTTTCGTTTCGTGCGGAAGCAGCTTCTCCAGGATTTCGGGCAAATCGGCAGAAGCCGTTTTTAAATCGCTCAGCCGGTGCGGTTGTGGTCGGTCGAAAACATCCAAAGCCGCTTTGTTGATGTAAGTAATTTTTTTCTGCTTATCAACTACGAGCAGACCGAAATCAATGCGGTTAAGCAACATGTTGTAAAAATGCTGCTCGATTTCCATTTTCCGCGACTTTTGATTGAAAGCAGCAACGGCCGTTTCCATGTCGGGAATAAGTTCGGGTGCAAGACCTTTGCCTGCAAAATTTTTGAAGGAAATATTAAATTCCGAAAATTGAACAGCTTCAATCAGTCGTTTCATGTCTTTCATCGTCCGTGTCTGAAATTTATACAGCCGGTGAACAAACTGAAAAGTGATTGCCAGACAGATGACTGCCGGCCAATACCAGCCGGCAAAAAACAAGCAAGCCGTTCCGGCGGAAGACAGCACCACCCATAAGATATGCACAACTGCTTCGTATTGGTACTTTTTCATTCTTTTTTGATTTTTCGGTATAACGTATAGCGCGAAATTCCCAGCAGGTCGGCGGCAGCGTTCATATTTCCGTTGCAACGTTTGATTGCTTTGTCGATAGCTTCGCGTTCAAGGTCGAGAAGATTGAGATTCTCGCGTTCCTTCTTCCGCACCGGCGCGGGAAAGAAAATGCTGTCGGATTTCAGTAACTTGCCGGACGAAAAGACGACCGCCCGCTCGATAATGTTCTGCAATTCGCGCACATTGCCGGGAAACGAATAGGTCCGGATTTTCATTTTGGCATCCTGCGACAAGCCGGTAATGTTTTTCTTGTATTTATGCGCCAGCTTGTTAATAAAATATTCGGCCAGCAAAATCACATCGTCGTCGCGCTCGCGCAAGGGCGGAATGTGGATTTCAATCGTGTTGATACGGTATAAAAGGTCTTGCCGGAAACTGCTCGCATGCACCGCCTCGTGAATGTCGGTATTGGTGGCGCAGATAAACCGCACATCAATCGGCAAAGCCTGCGTCGATCCTACCCGCGAAATCTGCTTTTTCTCTATGGCTGTCAGTAATTTAGCCTGCATCGGAAGCGAAAGGTTTCCGATTTCGTCCAGAAAGAGCGTACCGCCAGAAGCCACTTCCATGCGTCCGGCTTTGCTGGTTTTGGCGTCGGTGAACGCACCTTTTTCGTAACCGAACAACTCGCTTTCAAACAACGTTTCGGGAATAGTACCTAAATCTATCGTACTGAAAACCGCTTGTGCGCGGGGCGAGCGGTGGAAAACAGCGCGGGCAATCAGGTCTTTTCCCGTACCGTTTTCGCCGAGTATCAGCACGTTAGCTTCCGTATTCGACAGTTTATCAATCAGGTCGAAAACTTCGAGCATGCTTTCCGACTTGCCGATAATTTCGGGATAGTCGACGTTGCTCAGCGACTGCACCTGCATTTCCAACTTTTCGATTTGCCGGCGCGAGCTTTTGAGTTTCAGTGCCGACGAAATCGTTGCCAACAACTTGCTCTTTTCCCAGGGCTTGGAAATAAAATCGATTGCGCCCGCTTTGATGGCTTGTACCGCCTTTTCGGTGTCGGCATAAGCGGTCATCAAAATCACGACGGCTTCGGGGTCGGTGTCTAAAATCTGTTTCAACCAGAAAAAGCCCCCTTTCCCGCTCACAACGTCTTTCCGGAAATTCATGTCCAGCAAAATCAAATCTGGCCGGTAGGTTTCCATGTAGTGGGCTATTTTTTCGGGATGAATGCTCACCTTGATTTTTCCCACAAACGGAGACAACGCGGTGTTCAAAGCAAAAAGCACGTCCTCGTTGTCGTCGATAATTAATATTTTTCCTTCTTTGTCCATCATTCGGATACAAAAATACATACTTTTTTTCAGTAAATCAAGTGCGAAATCGCACACCATTTGTGCGAAATCGCACGTTTTCAGATAAAACAAAATTCGATTAAAACTATGTATTACAATTATTTACATATTTTGCACTATGTTTGACATTGAAATAGTAAAAAAATGATTAATTATATGAAAAGAACAGGAATTTTCGGGTGGTTACTTTTCTCGTTTCTACCGCTTTTTGCCCAAACGCCGGGCGATTCGGTGATGCGGTTGGATTTGCAGCAAACAATTAAAATTGCCCGCCTGCAATCGCCCGACGTGCTGTATGCCCGCCACAGTTTCCGTTCGTCTTATTGGAATTACTGTTATTATAAGGCGAATTACCTGCCCTCGCTCACGCTTAGCAGTACGTCGAATTTCAAAAATGCCATTAATGAGATTACAATTCCCGGCGGAATGTCGGAGTATGTTCAGCAAAACCAGTTGAACATGAACGCTTCGCTGTCCATTTCACAGAATATTCCATTCACCGGTGGAAATTTGTCGGTACAGACCTCGTTGCAACGGCACGACGAACTGACCGCAAAAGAGGTTTTGTACAATTCCGCGCCGGTTTCGGTCAGCTATCAGCAGGCACTGTTCGGTTACAATTTTCTGAAATGGGACAAGAAAATCGAGCCGGTGCGCTTTGAGGCCGCCAAAAAAAGTTACGTGGAAACGCTCGAATTGGTCTCGGCAAATGCTACAAACAAGTTTTTCAATCTGGCGAAAGCCCAGACCAACCTGCAAATCGCTGAATTTAATTATGCGAATGCAGACACATTATACGCTTTTGCCAGAGGACGTTACAACATTGGAACAATCACTGAGAACGAAATGCTCCAGCTCGAAATCAACAAGCTCAACGAAGAAGGCAACCGCATAAACGCCCAACTCGAAGTCGACGACAGCATGGAAGACCTGCGTTCCTATCTCGGAATAAAAGACGACCGACCGATGTTGGTGCTGATAGACAATCTTATTCCGCTGGAATTTATACCGTTGCAGGAAGCGTTGCAACAAGCCGTATTAAACAGCCCCGACATTCTCAACCTGCAACGCCGGAAGCTGGAAAGTGAAAGCAACGTGGCAAACGCGAAGGCTTCGGCCGGACTGAAAGCCGATTTGCTTGTGCAGTTCGGTTTGGGGAAAAATGAGAAAACCATCGAAACGGCTTATCGCAAACTGCTGAGCCAGCAATTTGTGGAAATCGGTATTCGACTGCCGATTTTGGATTGGGGACGCGGAAAAGGACAGGTGCAAGTCGCGAAATCGCAACGCGACATGGTTTATTCGCAGGCCGAGCAAGAACGAAATAATTTTGAAATGAACATCATCAAGCTGGTGAAGCAATTCAACCAGCAACCCAACCGCTTGAAAGTGGCGGAAAAAGCCGATTATACGGCAGAACGCCGGAACGAGGTTGCCCGAAAACTCTATCTACTGGGGAAATCGACTATCCTCGACCTCAATGCGTCTATCAGCGAGAAAGATACGGCTCGCCGGAATTATATCAACACGTTATACAATTATTGGTCAATGTATTACACTTTGCGGAGTATTACATTGTTCGATTTTGAGAAAGACATCCCGATTACGGAAGATTATCAACTGCTTATCAAATAGAGTTATGGACATCAAATTAAAGAAAAAACACCCGCTCGTTCGCTACAAATAGTATATTGTAGCCGGAATTTTATTTTTGACTTTTCTCATTTATGTAATTACCGGTAGCTTGGGTCCCAGCCGGCTGCGCTACGACGCCGACAAAGTGGAAACAGCCGAAGTGCATCAGGACAAGTTTATGGAGTATATGGACGCCGAAGGAACGGTGCAGCCGAAACTGACTATCCGGCTCAATAGTTTGGAAACCGGCAGCGTGCAGCGTATTGTGGCCGAAGACGGCAGCCTGCTCAAAGCCGGTGATACGATTTTGGTGCTTACCAATCCCGAACTCATCCGCACGATTGAAGATGAGCGCGACGAGCTGGCCAAACAGCAAATCGGCTACCGCGAAAAACAAATTCAGATGGAACGGAAAACATCGGAGTTGAAACGCCAGAGTCTCGAAACGACTTACAAGTTAGATCGTTTGAGCAAAGAAAACGGACTGAATAAAGAAGAATATACCATCGGTATCAAGAGCAAAGCGCAATATGAAGTAGCCGAAGACGAGTTCGCTTTTACGAAGGAAAGCACCCGCCTGATGCTGGAAGAACTGCGGCACGATTCGCTGCTCAACACCATTCAAACCGACCTGATGCGCAACGACCTGACGCGCGAGGAAAAACGCTTTGAGCGCAGCCGCGAACGCTTGGACAACCTGATTGTGCGTGCGCCGGTGTCAGGACAGTTGAGTTTTGTCAGCGTCATTCCGGGCGAGCGCGTGGCGGCGGGAACGAACATCGGCGAACTGAAAGTCATCGACCAGATAAAAATCAGTACGCGCGTGAGCGAATACTACATCGACCGCGTAACGGTCGGGCTTCCCGCAACGATTATTTATCAGAATGAAAAATATCCCTTGAAAATCACAAAAATCAATCCCGAGATCCGCGACCGCTCGTTTGAAGTCGATTTGGTTTTCACCGGACAGATGCCCGAAAATGTGCGTATCGGCAAAAGCTACCGCGTGCAAGTCGAATTTGAACAGGCCGAAGAGGCCATTGTCATTCCGAGAGGCAATTTCTACGCAACTACCGGCGGACAGTGGATTTTCAAACTCAACAGTGCGGGCGACAAGGCAGTGAAAACGTCCATCACGATTGGACGGCAAAATCCCCGCCAATACGAGGTGTTGAGCGGACTCAAGCCGGGCGACAAAGTGCTTGTTTCGGGATACGACCGGTTTGGCGATGCAGCGGAAATCATACTGAAATAATTACGAAACAACGTTCAGCGTTAGCTAATTACGAATAAAATATTAAAACATTATTTAAATATCGCGTTCCGCAACATGCGGAAATACAAAAATCAGACGATCATCAGCGTCATTGGGTTGGCCGTAGGTTTCACTTGCTTTGCGCTTGCCACGCTGTGGATTCGTTACGAACTGAGCTACGACAATTTCCACAAAGACGCTGACCGGCTGTATGTCGTTTATCAGCCGGATGGCTGGAATGGCGGTAAAACCAATACATCGGTCTATCCGGTGGCGGGCTACCTGAAAGAAACGTTTCCGGAAGTGGAAGACGCCCTGTCGATCGTTCCGCCTTTTTCTAATGAAAAAGTATTTATTGAAGAAGCAGAACATCCGGCAAACCGCTATTTCGGCGTGGATTTATCTCGCCATTCTCGCTGCGCTGGCACTGATTATCATCCTCTGCGTCGGCTGGCAAGTGTATAAGGCAAGTGTCGAAAATCCCGCAAACGTGATGAAAAGTGAATAAATAATTACAAATTACAAAATATAAGAGTTATGATTAAGACAGAAAATTTGAAGAAAGTATTCCGTACGGAAGAAGTAGAAACGCATGCGTTGAGCAATGTAAGTATTGAAATTGCAGAAGGTGAATTTGTCGCCGTCATGGGACCGTCGGGTTGCGGAAAATCAACCTTGTTGAACATTATCGGATTGCTTGACAATTTTACTTCGGGCAAATATTGGCTAAACGGAATTGACGTCAGCAAGTTTGGTGAAGCCGAACGCACGCAGTTGCGCAAAGGCGTTATCGGCTTTGTATTCCAGAGTTTCAACCTGATTGACGAGCTGAATGTGTATGAAAACATCGAGCTGCCGCTGCTCTACATGGGCATTTCACCGGCGGAACGGAAAAAGAAAGTAACCGCTGCGATGGAACGCATGCAGATTGCGCACCGGTCGAAGCATTTCCCGCAACAACTTTCGGGCGGACAGCAACAGCGCGTTGCTATTGCCCGCGCGGTGGTCGCCAATCCGAAGCTGATTCTCGCCGACGAGCCGACCGGAAACCTCGACTCGAAAAACGGCCTCGAAGTGATGAACTTGCTGTCGGAACTGAACCAGGAAGGCACTACCATCGTGATGGTTACGCACAGTCTCCACGACGCCGGTTTTGCCGGACGAGTGATTAACCTCTTCGACGGCGAAATTGTTATGGAAATCCAAAGCAAAATGTAAAACCGCTCACAGTTTTAAAAGATTATGTTTAAGCATTATTTGAACATCGCATTCCGCTACATGCGGAAATACAAAAATCAGACGATTATCAGCATCATTGGGCTGGCGGTAGGTTTTACCTGCTTTGCGCTTGCCACGCTGTGGATTCGTTACGAACTGACGTACGACAGTTTCCACAAAGACGCCAAACAAATGTATGTCGTTTATAAGCCCAATTTCTTCTCAAACACCAATAGCGGCAGTTCGCGTCAAACGAATAGTCCGCTGGCCGGCTATCTGAAAGAAATTTTTCCGGAAATTGAAGACGCAACAACGGTAATTTATTCTTATCACAATGATAAAGTGATTGTTGAGGATATCGAATATCCGGCGCAACATCTTCGTGCCGACTCTTCTCTTTTTCAATTTTTTGATGTAAAAATTATCGAAGGAAGCCGCGATTTTTTAATTCCGGGCAGTAATCAGCGGGCGATTACGCAGGAAAAATCCCGTCAACTGTTTGGAAGCGAAAATCCGATAGGAAAAACTGCGAAAGATGCTTACGGAGAGGAATTTACAATTTGCGCCGTCGTTAGCGGACTACCCGGACACAGCAATTATCCTTTTGATTTTATAAGATCGTTTTACGACCGGTCGGCAGACCCCAATTATCCCAACCGGGCGTGGTTTTATTCCCAAGGAGAAAATACAATTATTAAATTGTTGCCAAACACGGACGTAGAGGTTTTTAAAAAGAAATTATACGAACATAATACCGGCGAGGACAAATGCAACTATCGCGAAATGACAATTGTGCCGCTTACCCAAGTACATTATCTCGGTGAAGATGTACAGAGAGAGGTTAAATTTCAGCACATTCTGATTTTTGCCGTCGCCGGCGCATTGGTGATTCTGTGTTCGCTGTTCAATTATCTGACCTTGTTTATCAGCCGTTTCCGTATCCGGCAAAAAGAAATGGCTTTGCGCAGGGTGTGCGGGGCATCGGGACGCTCGCTGTTAGCCATGTTGTCGGTCGAATTTCTGCTTTCGCTGTTGCTGGCCGTCGGGCTGGGCGGTTGCTTGACACAATGGATGTATAAACCTTTCCTGCAATTGGCGGATATTCAGATGAGTTTGCCGTCCATTTGTTTGGAACTGTCAGGGTATGTCGGGGCGGTTATTTTAGTTGCCTTGCTGGTATTTTTAGGAATATTGATTATCTTCCAAAAACGGAATTTAAATGCCTCCATCCGCCGGAGCAACAAAAGTCTGTTCCGCAAAACATCGGTAATTATTCAGCTGATTATCAGTATTTTATTTGCTTTTTGCACGACGGTTATTTTGAAACAAATGTATTTTCTGCATCATACCACCGAGCTGGGATTTTCGTTTCAAAACCGGGCTACATTCACATTATATACGTATGGCTTGAAAGAGTTGGACAAAAGCGTGTTGGAAAATCATATCAAACAGATACCGGAAATTACGGAAACGCTCACCGGAGAGGGATTAGTTCCTTTACTGCCTATGACTGGCCGAATGGGTACTTCTATTTTCCAATGGGAAGATAAACCGGCCGATGTTGAAGCGATAAGTACGGAAATATCTTATGTAACGCCTCAGTCTCTTGCTTATTATGATTTTCAGTTAGTCGAAGGCGAATTTCTGACCGAAGCCGACCCCGATTCGGTGGTACTGATTAATGAAAGTGCAGCCAAAGCATTCGGCTGGAAAAATCCGGTCGGCAAACACGTTAACAGATTCAGTGTAAAGGGAGTAGTGAAAAATGTCTATAACTTTGAGCCGACTATAAAAGCCCAACCCTATATATACAAGAAAATGACCAAAGAAGAAGGAACTTATGTTGATGTTGGCGAACCGGTAATGTTTAAATACGAAAAGGGAATGTGGAAATCTGCAAAGGAAAAAATCGAGCAATTGCATCAAAAGGAATATGCTGCCGATTACCCAAACATGGCCATTTGGAATGCCGAAGAAATATACGACAATTACCTGAAATCGGAAAACGCGCTGATAAAACTCTTGTCGATTGTTTCGGCGGTCTGCCTGCTGATTTGCGTGTTCGGTTTTGTTTCGCTCGTTTCGCTCACTTGCGAAGAACGGCGCAAAGAAATTGCCGTCCGCAAAATCAACGGTGCCACTTCCCGCACTATCCTATCAATTTTCTCGCGCGAATATTTCACCTTGCTGATTATCGGGGCGTTGATCGCTTTTCCTGCCGGTTACTACATCATGCACCGCTGGCTCGAGCAGTATGTCCGGCAAACCGACATTTCGGCATGGATTTATCTCGCCATTCTCGCCGCGCTGGCACTAATCATTATCCTTTGCGTCGGTTGGCAAGTGTATAAGGCAAGTGTCGAAAATCCGGCAGATGTGATGAAGAGTGAATAATTACGAAACAACGTTCAGCGTTAGCTAATTACGAATTGGATAACGCTTGGGCAATGTAGTAAATTTTAGAAAATTTCGTCTATCTTTGCAACAAATTTAAAAATCAAAATTTCATGGAATTAGATGACAAAGGCATTGCAACCGGTGAAACAAAAGAAGAAAAAAAACAGCGCAAGCAATTTATTATTGATTTTTATGGAGAATGGATTGCCAGTAAAAAACCAATCTCGCTTTTCAAAAATATTCGTAATGGATTACGAAAAAAATGATTTTGGAAAAATAAAATTGACTGTGGGCGAGTTGCGGGGTAGCGGACAAAAATTACAATACTGCGTTACGGCAATAGAAAACGACTAAATAACCCTCGCCGTGTCCGAAATAGTTATTTAGCCGTTATAAATTCCGTGTTGCAAAGGTACGATTTTTTTTTGAATTACCATACAAAAATAAAAATTATAAAATCAGCCTCACGCCCAGATACACGAGCGCGGCCAAACCGGCACTGACAGGAATAGTTAAAATCCATGCCCAGAGCAAGTTAATCGTTACGCCCCAGCGCACGGCCGACAAGCGTTTCACCGCGCCGACGCCCATAATCGCACCGGTAATCGTGTGGGTCGTACTCACCGGAATTTTTACGATTTCCGTAATGAATAGCGTGATGGCACCCGCCGTTTCGGCACAGACGCCTTCGAGCGGTGTTACTTTCGTGATTTTGTTGCCCATCGTTTTCACAATGCGCCAGCCACCCATCATCGTACCCAGACCAATCGCCATAAAGCATGTGAGCGGTATCCAGTCCGGCATCGTATCCACCGACTGGATATGATTGGTTGCAATCATGGCAGTCGCAATAATCCCCATCACCTTTTGGGAGTCATTCATACCGTGTCCCAAACTAAACAAACCGGACGAAACCAATTGTAATTTTTTAAACAGATTTTCTGCCTTGTGCGGACTGGTCTTTCGGAAAATCCACAAAACAAGAATGGTGATAATCGCCGAGATAATCATACCAATCAGGGGCGCAAGAAAAATAAATGAAACAATTTTAAGAATGACACTCGAATGAATGGCCGAAAAACCGCTGGCGCAAATTGCAGCACCGGCAAAACCGCCAATCAACGTGTGCGACGACGACGACGGAATGCCCAATCGCCACGTAAGCAAGTTCCACGAAACAGCGGCAATCAATCCCGAAAGAATAATCGGAAGCGTAATAAATTCTTCAAACACCACTTTTGAGACTGTATTCGCAATCCCAAAGCCGGTGAAATAGCGGGCAACGAAAAAAGCAATAAAATTGAACGCCGCCGCCCATAAAACCGCTTGAAACGGCGTTAATACTCTGGTTGTAACAATCGTTGCAATCGAATTGGCAGCGTCATGAAAGCCGTTGATAAAATCAAAAACGATTGCCATCGCAACGACGATAATCAATAAAGTGATCGTATCCATCAGGCGTATTTAACAAAAATCGTTTTCAATACTTTGCCGGTTGCATTCACTTTGTTGGCCGCTTTCTCCAATTCCTGAACGATTTCTTTCAACTTAATCAGTTCGACCGTATTCGCTTCGTCGCGGAACAGGCTCATAATGCCTTTTTCATACACGCCGTCGGCCGTTTCTTCCAACGCCTTGATCTCCTTATAATGCTTGCGGAACACGGTGTCCGATTTTTTCAGGTGGTTTAATCCATCAACCGCACCTTTGACTTCGATCGTACCTTTATAGACAATGTCGGCCAATTCGACCGCATGTACCGGAAATTTGTCGGGGCAGTATAACAACACTTTTTGCGCCGCGCGATTGATAATATCGATCACTTCTTCCACTTTATCGGCCAACTCCATAATATCTTCGCGATCGAATGGCGTAATAAACGTATTGTTCAGTTCTTTCAGGATTTGTGCGGAAACACGGTCACCTTTCACCTCTTCCGCTTTGATATGTTTGCACACGTTCGGCCGGCCGTCTTTATCTATATCGGCAAACAACTCGCGCAAAAACGCGCCCGCCTGTACCATCACATCGGCCAACTCTTCTAATAAAGGAAGGAATTTAACATCTTTCGGCGTAAAAACACTTAAAATTGTATTAACTTTCATTTTTTATATAGTAGATTTATGTGTGTTAATCAATCAAAAAATGGAAGATAATTTTATAAAAAGCTATCTTCCATTTTCATTTGAACTTCCAATAAGATTAATTCTTATTTCTTAGAAGTTTCAATCGATTTTTTGCGGAAGTCTTTCAATGACTTTTCGATAGCCAACGAAGTTTTTCTCGCGCGTGTACCCGCAGCTTTGTTCCCTTTTTCCACGTGATCAGCTGCATCTTTTGTAAAAGCTTCAAAATGTTCTTTCAAGTTTTCTACCAAGTTTTTCATATCACTAAACAATTTAAAATTCCATGCAAAGATAGTGTTTAAGAATTATAAACAAACTTTTTAATGAAAAAATTTATCGTTTTGGGCAAAAATTTCTGTTTTTAGGAGGAAAAACGCGCTATCGGGGCAAAAACACGGTAAAAAACAGAAATATACCCAAATTGCCATAAAGTAATTTTACATTTATTAAAAGTATCAGAATGAATAAAATAGCGTTTTTAATCTCACAATTAGTCAGGAATATTTGTGTAATCCAAATAGAATAATTACTTTTGTATCCCTTTGGCGAATAAAAATTGGAAAAATAACACGATGAAGGAAAAAAAAATAGGGTTATATCACCCCGATTATGAGCACGACGCGTGCGGAGTGGGGTTGTTGGTTGATATTCATGGCAATAAATCGCATGAAATTGTAGAAAAAGGCTTGCAGGTGTTGGAGCACATGCTTCACCGCGGGGCGGAAAGTGCCGATAATCAGACAGGCGACGGAGCGGGAATTACATTGCAAATTCCGCACGAGTTTATTCTTTTACAAGGAATTCCCGTGCCGGAGCGAGGAAAATACGGGACGGGATTGGTTTTTCTGCCGAAAGACGGAGACCAGGCTTCTTTGTGTTTGGAAGTGTTACAAAACATTGTCGAACAGGAAGGGCTGAAAATGCTGGCTGTCCGCGACGTTCCCGTCAATAGTGACATTTTGGGTACGATTTCGCAGGAAAACGAGCCGTTGATTAAGCAGATTTTTGTTGTCGGCGAAGACCACCAAGATGTTTTGGAGAAAAAATTGTACCTCGCCCGCAAGAAAATGGAACGGAAAATCTACAAATCTTCGCTGGCCGACAAGCGCAATTTTTACATCGTCAGTCTTTCCACCAAGCGCATTATATATAAAGGTATGCTTACCTCGACGCAGTTGCGCGATTATTTCCCCGACCTGACCAATCCGTATTTTACGAGCGGGCTGGCGTTGGTGCATTCGCGTTTCAGCACGAACACCTTCCCGTCGTGGGATTTGGCACAACCTTTTCGCCTGTTAGGGCATAACGGCGAAATCAACACCATTCGCGGAAACCGCTACTGGATGGAAGCCCGCGAAAGTATTTTGAATGTGCCGGAGTTGGGCAAGCCCGAAGATATTTTTCCGGTGATACAACCCGGAATGTCCGACAGTGCTTCGCTCGATAATGTCCTCGAATTTCTGGTAATGTCGGGGGTTTCGCTTCCGCATGCGTTGTCAATGCTCGTTCCCGAAAGCTGGAACAGCAAAAACCCGATTTCCGACGAGCTGAAAGCATTCTACGAATACCACAGTATTATCATGGAGCCTTGGGACGGCCCCGCCACGCTGCTATTCACCGACGGACGTTATGCCGGTGGAATGCTCGACCGCAACGGTTTGCGTCCCGCGCGTTACCTGATTACGAAAAACGATACGATTGTGATTGCGTCCGAAGCAGGCGTACTGCCCTTCGAGCCGATTGAAATCAAGGAAAAAGGCCGGTTGCAACCGGGAAAAATGCTGATGGTCGATACGGTCGAAGGCAAAGTCTATTACGACAGCGAACTTAAAGCCCAATTAGCGAATGCTTATCCTTATCGCGAATGGATTGATAAAAACCGTATTAAATTAGACCAGATTTCTTCCGGACGGACAGTGAAATACGACGTCGAAAAATTGGATGCACAACTGAAAGCGTTCGGATATACGAAAGAAGATATCGAAAAAATCATTATTCCCATGGCGACCGAAGGCAAAGAGCCGATTGGATCGATGGGGAACGACACGCCGCTGGCCGTGATGTCCGACAAACCGCAACGGCTGTTCAGCTATTTCCGGCAACTGTTTGCGCAGGTAACCAACCCGCCGATTGACCCGATTCGCGAAGAATTGGTGATGTCGCTTTCCTTGTATATCGGTTGTCAGGACGAAAATCTGCTTGTACCGACGCCCGAATTGTGCAAAATGGTGAAACTGCCAAGTCCGGTGATCAACAATCTGGATTTGGATATTCTGACACATTTGGGTTACAAAGGATTTAAGTCGCTCACGCTTCCGATGTTATTCAAAGTAACGGACGAGAAAAAAGCGGCCTATTCCCTGTCCGACGCATTGACAAATCTTTGTCAGCAAGCCGAAAAAGCCGTCGATGATCGCTACCATTATATTATATTGAACGATAGAGGCGTGAATAAGGATTATGCGGCCATACCTTCGCTCTTGGCGGTGGCGGCCGTCCATCACCACTTGATTATCAAGCGGAAACGTATGCAGATTGCCATTGTCGTGGAAACGGCCGAAGCGCGCGAAGTCAATCATTTTGCCTTGCTGTTCGGTTATGGAGCAACGGCGGTCAATCCTTACATGGCTTTTGCTATTTTGGATGAAAAAGTGAAAACACGCGAAATCCAGCTCGATTATCATACGGCAGAAAAAAATTATATCAAAGCGGTTAATAAAGGACTGTTGAAAGTTTTGTCGAAAATGGGTATTTCGACCTTGCGTTCGTATCGCGGGGCGCAAATTTTCGAGTCCGTCGGTATCAGTCAAAAAGTGCTGGATTCCTATTTTGAAGGCATGAAATCGCCGATGGAAGGCGTTGAAATGAGCGATATTGCTCGCGACGCGCTGCTTTCGCACGCAAGTGCTTTCAAAAACGAAGGCTTGACGGCATTCCGCTTATCCCCTACCTATCAGCTGAATAACGAAGGAATTTATACTTACCGCAGAGGCGGGGAATATCACGCCTGGAATCCCGAAACGATTTCTAAATTGCAAATCGCGACCCGTTTGGGCGATTACGCTAAATTTAAAGAATACACCCGGATTGTGGATAACAAGCTGCAACCGGTGTTTATACGCGATTTTATGACCTACAAACGCAATCCGATTGATATTTCGGAAGTCGAGCCGGTAGAAAGCATTACCAAACGCTTTGTTACCGGTGCGATGTCGTTCGGCTCGATTAGCAAGGAAGCACACGAAGCGATTGCGATTGCACTGAATACGTTACACGGAAAAAGTAATACCGGTGAAGGAGGAGAAGACCCCGCGCGTTTCAACATTGGCGCGGACGGATTAAACCGTCGTTCGGCGATTAAGCAGATTGCTTCGGGACGTTTCGGCGTGACGGCAGAATATTTAATAAACGCGGACGAACTACAAATCAAAATCGCTCAGGGTGCAAAACCCGGCGAAGGAGGACAGTTGCCCGGTTTCAAAGTAGATAAAATCATTGCGAAAACACGCCATTCCATTCCGGGAATCACGCTGATTTCGCCCCCACCCCACCACGATATTTATTCGATTGAAGACTTGGCTCAGCTGATTTTCGATTTGAAAAACATCAATCCGAATGCCGATATTTCGGTGAAATTGGTAGCGGAAAGCGGTGTCGGTACGATTGCTGCAGGTGTGGCAAAAGCCAAAGCCGACCGGATTGTTATCAGCGGATCAGACGGCGGAACAGGTGCAAGCCCCATGAGTTCCATCAAACATGCAGGCGTTTCGTGGGAATTGGGATTGGCTGAAACACAACAAACGCTGGTAATCAACAACTTACGCAGTTTCGTACGTTTGCAGACCGACGGACAATTGAAAACCGGAAAAGACATTGTGATTGCCTCACTTCTGGGCGCGGAAGAATACGGTTTTGCCACCAGCGCGCTGATTGTGCTGGGCTGCGTGATGATGCGGAAATGCCATTTAAATACCTGTCCGGTCGGCGTGGCCACGCAAGACGAGCGTTTAAGGGCGCGTTTCAAAGGAAAATACGAATATCTGGTGCATTATTTCACCTTCCTCGCAGAGGAAGTGCGGGAACATCTGGCACAAATGGGTTTCCGAAGCATGGACGAAATTATCGGCCGTTCCGATTTAATTGAAATCAAACAAGCAGACGTAAATCCGAAAGTCCAAAAACTGGATTTCGTCAAGATTACGCAATTTATCGACAACGGGAATGATATTCGTTGTTCAAAAAAACAAGACCATAAAATTGACAACGTATTAGACCGTGAAATTATCCGCAAGACGAAGCCGGCCATCGAAAAATCGCTTCCGGTGGAAATGAACGTTACGATTGGCAACACCGACCGCGCAGTGGGCGCGATGTTATCCGGCGAAATCGCCAAACGCTACGGAAACAGCGGCTTGCAGGACAATACGATAACCGTAGGCTTCAAAGGATCGGCCGGGCAAAGTTTCGGTGCGTTTCTGGCTGCGGGAATTTCGTTTTACCTCGAAGGCGAAGCCAACGATTATTTGGGCAAAGGCCTGTCGGGCGGACGCATTGCATTAATTCCGCCGAAAACGGCTGATTTTACGCCTGAAAACAACATCATTGGCGGAAACACCTTACTATATGGTGCTACTTCGGGCGAAGTGTATATCAACGGACAGGTCGGCGAACGTTTTTGCGTGCGTAACTCCGGTGCGATTGCTGTCGTGGAAGGCGTGGGCGACCACTGTTGCGAATACATGACCGGCGGACGCACGGTAGTGTTAGGGACAACCGGAAAGAATTTTGCAGCGGGGATGAGCGGCGGATTGGCTTACGTGCTGGATTTGAAAGGCAATTTCGACTATTTCTGCAACATGGAAATGGTGGAACTGACTTTGATCGAAGACCGTTCGGACAGCCTCGAACTGCATCGCCTCATCAGCCAGCATTATCACTATACGCAAAGTCCGCTGGCAAAAAGCATCCTGGAAAATTGGGACGATTATTTGAAGCATTTCATCAAAATAACGCCCATCGAATACAAAAAAGTATTACAGGAAGAAAAAATGGAAGCGATTAAACGCAAAATTGAGATGGTGGAATCTGATTATTAATTCAGTTATGAGTTATGAGTGAAAGCATTGTCAAGAATAAAAGTTTTTTGCTTGCAATACGCATAGTTATAAAACAACTCATAACTCATAACTCATAATTATAAAAAACATGGGTAACGCAAAAGCATTTTTATCGATTAATAGAAAAGAAGCGGGATATCGTCCGGTGTTAGATCGAATTACCGACTTCGGAGAAGTAGAACAGACGTTGAATTCGGAAGACCGGCAGTTGCAGGCTTCACGCTGTATGGAATGCGGTGTGCCGTTTTGCCATTGGGCTTGTCCGCTGGATAATCTCATTCCCGAATGGCAAGACCTTTTATACAAAGGCAAATGGGCGGAAGCCTACGGCATTCTGATTTCGCGCAATAATTTTCCCGAATTTACAGGACGTGTCTGTCCTGCATTGTGTGAAAAAAGTTGTGTGCTGAACTTGGAGCACGAGCCGCTGACCGTCCGCGAAAACGAAGCGGCCATCGCCGAACACGCCTTTTTAGAAGGCTATGTCAAGCCCAATCCGCCTCAGCAGCGTACCGGAAAAAAAGTAGCCGTTGTCGGTTCCGGTCCCGCCGGTTTAGCGGTAGCCGACATGCTCAACCGCAAAGGCCATTCGATTACGGTGTTTGAAAAAGACGAATACATCGGCGGACTGCTTCGCTTGGGTATTCCCGATTTCAAGTTGAATAAGGAAATCATTACCCGGCGGATCGATCTGTTGAAAGCCGAAGGCATTAAGTTTGAAACCGGTAAGGAAGTCGGTAAAGACCTTTCAACCAAAGATTTATTGGCGAAATACGACGCGATTTGCTTGACAACCGGCGCAGGTGTTCCGCGCGATTTGCCGGTGGAAGGTCGCGAATTGAAAGGTATTTATTTTGCGTTGGATTTCCTGAAACAGCAAAACCGGCTGGTGAGCGGACAAACCATTCCGGCAGCCGAACGGATTTCGGCCAAAGGCAAAAAAGTGCTGGTCATCGGCGGCGGCGACACCGGATCGGATTGTGTAGGTACGTCCATCCGTCAAAAAGCCGCTTCGGTCATACAAATCGAAATCATGCCGGTGCCCCCCGAAGGCACCAATCCGGCAACGCCCTGGCCGTCTTATCCGAATGTTTTAAAAACTTCCACTTCGCATTTGGAAGGATGCGAACGCCGCTGGTCGCTGGCAACAAAACGCTTTATCGGCGAAAAAGGAAAAGTGACCGGCGTGGAAGTGGCCGACCAACTGACCGGCCAAACGACTGTCATTCCGGTCGATTTGGTGTTGCTGTCCATGGGTTTCACCCAGCCCGTTCACGAAGGTTTGTTGGACGAATTAGGCGTGAAATACGACGCTCGGGGCAATGTGGAAGCGGTCAAACCCAATCAATCGTCGATCGGCAAGGTTTTTGTAGCAGGCGATGTAACTTCGGGTGCGAGCTTGGTTGTTCGGGCAATCGCTTCGGGGCGTCAAGCAGCGAAAGAGATAGCGGCCTATTTAAGTTAGGCATTATTTTGAGGAACAATAAATTATATATACATGAGAACGAATAAAGTATTTATTTTAGGGACTGTCTTGTTTGCATTGATTCTGTTTTGCAGTTGTGATCACGAAGTGACGGATATTTATCATTACCGCATCGATTATGTAGAAGGAAACAGTCAAGGGGCGCAAATTATCTATGATTATGCCAATTCAAAAGGTGTTTTTACCGGCGATCAAGCCTATACTTCTAACGACACCCGCGACAATGATAACAAAGCATTGGATTGGTTTGATGAAAATGCAGCGAAGATTAAACGTTCCGAATTAAAAGATTTGTTGAGCAATCGATCTTGGATCTATGACTCACGGGTAGTATTCTTTTATGAGGTTTATACCGGTAGTGCTGCCAATCCGGTAATGATTGAGAGCAAAGAGTTTGTGATTGATCCTAAAACATGGTAAATATATGTGTGGAATCGTTGGAGTTTTTGAATTAAAACAAAAAAATACGGACGTATTGCGTCCGCAGATATTAAAAATGTCGAAAAAAATCCGGCACAGAGGACCGGATTGGTCGGGGATATTTTGCAGTAATCAAGCTATTTTGGCGCACGAACGCTTGGCGATTGTCGACCCGCAATCGGGACGCCAGCCCCTTTATTCGCCCGATGGAAAAATCGTTTTGGCCGTCAATGGCGAGATTTATAACCATCAGGAAATTCGCGACCGGCAGACAAATTACGAGTTTAAAACCAAATCCGACTGCGAGGTGATACTTTCGCTCTATCAGGAAAAAGGGGTGAATTTTCTGGAAGACCTGAACGGCATTTTTGCTTTCGCGTTGTATGATGCCAAGACCGGTAGCTACCTGATTGCCCGCGACCATGTCGGGATTATTCCTTTATACATGGGTTGGGACAACGAAGGAACGTTTTATGTGGCTTCGGAATTGAAGGCATTGGAAGGCCATTGCACCCAAATAGAATCCTTTCCTCCGGGACATTATTTATATTCGACCCAGGGCGAGCCGGCAGAATTAATCCGCTGGTACAACAGGGATTGGTTTGATTATGAAAACGTAAAAAACAATCCAAGCGTGGAACAGCATCCCGAAATCATTACGCATTTGCGCGAAGCGTTGGAAGCGGCTGTGAAACGCCAACTCATGACCGACGTACCTTACGGCGTGTTGCTTTCGGGCGGTTTAGACTCTTCGATTGTGTCGGCCGTAGCGAAAGTATATGCTTCCAAGCGGGTGGAAGGTGACGGCACGGAAAAAGCCTGGTGGCCTCGCCTGCATTCGTTTGCAGTGGGTTTGGAAGGCTCGCCCGATTTGGCGGCTGCGCAGAAAGTAGCCGAACACATCGGAACGGTACATCACGAAGTTCATTTCACCATTCAGGAAGGATTAGACGCCATTCGAGACGTCATCTATCATATTGAAACGTACGACGTTACCACCATTCGTGCTTCCACGCCGATGTATCTGTTGGCGCGCGTAATCCGCTCGATGGGTATCAAAATGGTGCTTTCGGGCGAAGGCGCGGACGAGATTTTCGGCGGATATTTGTATTTCCACAAAGCACCGGACGCTAAAGCATTGCACGAAGAAACCGTCCGCAAGTTAGACAAATTGCATTTGTACGACTGCCTGCGTGCCAATAAATCGCTGGCCGCGTGGGGGGTAGAAGGCCGGGTTCCGTTTTTGGACAAAGAATTTATGGATGTGGCCATGCGCCTTAATCCGGAGGACAAGCTCAGCGGCATTAAGCACCGTATGGAAAAATGGATTTTACGCAAAGCCTTTGAAGATATGTTGCCCGAAAGTGTGGCGTGGCGTCAGAAAGAACAATTTTCGGATGGCGTCGGCTACAGTTGGATCGATACCTTGCGTGCCGTTGCTTCGGCGCAGGTAAGCGACGAGCAGTTTGCCAAAGCGGCCAAGCGTTTTCCCATTAATCCGCCCATGACGAAAGAAGAATATCATTACCGCACTATCTTTGAGGAGTTATTTCCCTCTGATTCGGCGGCATTGACCGTTCCTTCTGTTCCGTCTGTCGCGTGCAGTACACCCGTCGCCCTCGAATGGGACGCCGCGTTCAAAAAAATGATAGACCCTTCGGGACGAGCGGTCAAAACCGTTCATAATGAAGCGTATTGATTGGCTATTTTGTTGATTATCATCAATTTATACAGATCAAAACAAAACATTTTGGGTCGGTCGGAACGCAGATTGCGCAAAGCAAGTGGTTGCAGAAGCGGTGTGACGACCGAAATTAAAAAGGTCAGGTGATATTTTTTCAACCGTAAATAATATTTTAAGAGGGTAATGTCTTGCGCCAAATCGTCTTTTTGCGGAACGGATTGATAAATCCGCCACAAATTTTTCACCGAATTTTCCGTTTTGGAAAGAAACGTGCCGGTATCGTCCAACGATTGGTGCAAGAGCGGATTATCAATATGCTTAATAGGGATAGATTGCTTTTTCAATGCCCAGCCGAAAAGCGTGTCCTCGTGTCCATAACCGGAGATCGTTTCGTCAAACTGCACGGTATTAAATACCTCTTTCCGAATAAGAAAGTTGAAAGTAGAAAAAGATTTATTCGGATGCAAATTCCGCACGTGAGCCGGTATTTCTTCCCTGTTTCGGCCATAAGACCAGCGCAACTCGTAACGATGTTCGGGCGGAACAGGTGCGTAAGCATAGCCACCCACGACCACCTCTGCCGGCAAAGCCGCTAAATAATTTTGGATATAGCTCGAATTTTCAACTTTCGTATCGCAATCCATAAAGATAAGATACGGATATTGAGCCGTTTGCGCCAACCGGTTACGGATTTTCGCCCGTCCGATATTTTCCTGCCATTCGATATACGACACCTGCGAAAGTTCCTGCAATCGCCGGTTTTCTTCCCGGTATTGAGAAGAACAGTCGTCCATCAGCAGAATTTCAAACGGATGGCGTGTCTCCACCGCCTGTTTATGCAATTCTTCGACCAAAGTCGAAATCGCACAATTATAAACCGGAATGCAAATCGAAAAAGCAGTCATCGAATTGTTAAATTAGTAACAAAGTTAGTGATTTATTTAGAAAAATAAAAATGAAGGTTTGGCACGCTTTTTGCGGTAACTCTTTTCGTAACAATTTGTGATACGAACAATTCTTAAAAAAAGTGTGATTTATGTTGTATAACATATAAAATTACATTAAAAAATGTAAAATAATATGATACACACATTACTCACCTGGCGGTTTAACAAAAATTCACGCGTTATGTGCCCTGTAACGCGTCTTTTTTCTCACGCGCGTAATATACAAAAAATATTTTTAATACGCAACAATCCCGAAGGCGTTTTCACCCCCCAGCCCCCTAAAGGGGGAGAAAAAGTCCTTGCAAAATTGTGCGCTGCCACTCCCTCTCCTGAAGGGGACAGATGGGGTGGGGTTTTCTTCAACTCATAACTCATAAAAGTATGCGAACAATTAAATTTTTGACATTATTTTTTCTGCTTCTTCTTCCCTTTGAGATTTTTGCCCAATGGGAAGTAGAACAACGAATGCCGTTTTCTGTAGAGACGCGGCATGCCACGTCTCTACAATCCGGCATGGATTTGTTACAACCAAACGATCTGTTTTATCGCGACAATCTTATGTTGTCTCGCGATTTTTCGTCATTCAATCCTTCGGGTGATTTCCTGACCAATCTTTTCGGAAATTCTTATTTGGGAGCAGGCACTGCCACCGACGATGGACATCGTGATCATTTGGCGATTTCGTCCATTCCGCTGGGAAACGGAA
>BNTW01000033.1 GCA_025996895.1 Bacteroidia bacterium
AAAACGAGAAACCCGGTACGGTTACCGTTGTTCCGCTGCCCAAGCCCGAATTTTTATCAAAAACGACCGTATTGGTTAAAGTCGGCAAGCAATTATTGGTGGCTCCGCCCGAAGTGTAAGACCAGTGTGCAGGCTCGTTCCAGCTTCCTGTCCCGCCTATCCAATAAAAACGTTGGGTATTCATCGCATTAAAAGTCAGTCCGGTATTGCCGCCGTTATCCACTCCGGCTACCGGATAATTGGCTGCCCCGCCGTTTTCCGTAATTTTGAAATTGGAAACCGCTACGTTATTCATGGTTACGGTCGGACCAACTCCCATATTGACGGAAGTGGTCGAGGCGTTAATGCCGTTCAATAAAATGGTGCTTCCGCACTGTGTCGATTGAACGGTCAGGGTCGTATTGACGGTCGATGTGGCTGTCGTAAAAGAATATTGGCCGCCGTTGGCAGGCGTAATCAACAATTCGTCTGTAATCACAGAATTGATATTACACGCATCCGATATAATTTGCAGGGTCTTAAAATGACCGCGATTGACGGATTCGGTTAATATATTTGGATTTTGAGCGACCACCAACAGGTCAAAATAACTGTTAACGGTTGTGGTTAAGGCACCGGCAGTATTTCCATCGTAAGTAGCGTCAAGTGTATGGCCATTATTGACTGTTACGGTAGAGCCGTCCGAATCGACAGCCGCTATATCATTGGTATTGATAAACCGGTGGCAGCTGATTTCGGCATTGGCAAAAACCAGCCGGCTGGTAACGTCAATGCCTATATCGCCAAAAGCATTCATTTGATTTCCCGACAAGAGTGTAACCGTTGCGCCGTTTCTAATCCTGATATGTCCCGAACGGTGAACATAGTAACTAGTAGGATTGGGAGTAGTAATACTGAGATTATCGTCGATTGCCCAGCTTCCGCTTCCGTCGAAAGTTATTCGTAATGAAGTAAATGGATTATCCCCTGTATGAACGGTATTGGCGGTACTGCTTTGGAAAAGAATACCGGTACTCGTTGAATTGCTTATATAACTTGTTCGTCCGACCGACATCGTGTTGTTTATCGCCAGCGAGCCGGCAATAGTGAGCATTTGTTCGTTTTCGGCATTCATGGTCAATGCCGTGATTTGGGCGCCGGCATCGAAAGTTAGATTCCGGCAGGTGGCCGGGGCCGTAATCGTAACCGCAAAGCCGGATGAGCCGGAAGCGGCGTCGAAATACACATCGTCGGACAAAGTAGGTACACCCGTCGGGTGCGAGGTTCCGCCCGAGGTGTTCGACCAGTTGTTGATGTTTGACCAGTCGCCGGCGCCGCCGACCCAATAGAAATCTGTCGCCATCATCCGCAAGCTGCAGGAGGCGAGAAAAAAAACTAAAAGTAAAAATCTTGTTGTTCGCATGTTTATTTGAGTTATGAGTTATAAATTATGAGTTGAGAAAACCCCACCCCAACCCTCCCCTGAAGGGGAGGGAGTGGCAGCGCACAATTTTGAAAGGGCTTTGCTCCCCCTTTAGGGGGTTGGGGGGTGAAAACGCCTTCGGGATTATTGCGTATTAAAAATAAATTTTGTATATTACGCGCGTGAGAAAAAAGACGCGTTACAGGCCGTGTGGCGTGTGAATTTATGTTAAACCGCCAGGTGAGTAATGTGTGTGTAACAAATTTTTAGTAAAAAAACAAATATTTCTACATGTTTTACAACATAAATCACAGTATTTTTAAGAATTGTTCGCATCACCAAATGTTATGGAAAGAGGATATAGCAAAGAGCGTGCCAAAAATTACATTTGCATTTAAAAATAAAATTATTACCTTTGTGGGGAAAGATAAACCATTTAACAGAAGGGAGAGAAAATTATGGCACGTCCAATAGCCGACACACCTGTATTGCATGGAAAAGACGCAATACGCTTTATGGAAGAAATGGAGAATGTAAAACCCATTTCCAAAGCAGAGAGAGAAAGAATAGAAAGAAATTATCAGTGGGTAAAAGCACACGCTGACGAATCACTATTACGATTATTAGTATGAGAATAAATGGAATTGAAGTCAAAACCAGACGTTTGAAACTTGATACGGAAATCAAACCTTTTGAAAGCGAAGATGAAGAATTGAACGATTTTTTGCACCAAGATGCAAAAAATTATTTAGCTCAAAAGTTAGCTGTCACATACTTATTTGAAACGGATACAGAAACTGTTGCTTATTTTTGCCTATCGAACGACAATATCCGGCGCGAAGTAGATATGGAAACTTGGAAAAAGATAAACAGAGAGGTTCCCAACAGCAAACGAAAAGGCACTTATCCTGCTGTAAAAATCGGTCGTTTGGCGGTTTCAAAAAAATATGCTCACAATGGTTTGGGACGAATAATGATTGATATGGTAAAAAGAATGTACTTTGGTGATAATCAGAATGCCGGTTGTCGTTTTATTTCGGTAGATGCTTATAACAATTCGTCCGATTTCTATATCCGAAATCATTTTAAATTCTTTACGGAAAAAGACAGCGAAAAACTGACTCGAATTATGTATTTCGATTTGAAAAGCATTCAATAGCAACTATTTTCCAAGTTTTTATTACTTTTGCATTCTAATTCAAAAGAACAGACAGCGAATGTGGCTTTTTCGTCGAATAATAAATGGGCTTTTGGCAGTGGTTTATCTCCTCTTGCTCGTATGTGGAGGATATGCCTGCGCGAGCATTGGGACACCCGAAGGTGGTGATTACGATGTGGAGCCGCCGCAGTTTGTGGGAAGCAATCCCCCGCCGAATACGACTAACTTCGACAAAAATAAAATCAGCCTGTTTTTTAACGAATACATTGCCATCGACAATCCTTCGACTTCGGTAATTATCACGCCGCCACAAAAACGGGCACCCAAAATTCAGGCGATTGGGAAAAAAGTCAGCGTGGAATTGCGGGACAGCCTGCTGCCGAACACAACTTATACCTTCGATTTCACGAACGGCATTGTCGATAACAACGAACAAAACGCGCTCGAAGGCCTTACATTCGCATTTTCGACCGGCGACGTGGTCGATTCGCTGGTGATTTCCGGACGATTGCTGAACGCTGAAAATCTTGAGCCTATGCCGAACATTATGGTCGGTATTCATTCCGATTTGTCGGATACGGCTTTTACCACCCTTCCGTTTCTGCGCACGTCGCAAACCAACGAGTTGGGGAAATTCTGGATACGGAATGTCGCGCCCGGAGCGTACCGGTTATTCGCGCTGAACGATGCCAACCGTGATTTCAAATTCGACAGTCCGGAGGAAATGATTGCGTTCGACGACAGCCTGATTATCCCTTCGTTCGAGCCGGCCGTCCGTATGGACACGATTTGGAAAGACAGCTTGACGGTGGATAGCCTGATTGAAGTACATTATACGCGCTTCACGCCCGACAATGTCATACTTCGCCTGTTTAAGGAAGATTACGCAACACAATATTTGACGAAATCGGAACGGACAAGTCCGCAACAGTTTGTTTTGACATTCAATGCCGGAACGCAAAAGCCACCGGCCGTTTATCCGCTTGAGGAAGAAGAAAATACGGAAGATTGGATAATTACGGAACAATCGCCCGACCGGAAAATTTGGACGTATTGGATGAAGGATTCCCTCCTGTATCAAAAAGATACGTTGAAAATGGTCGTCAATTACGAGATGCACGACACCTTGCACCATCTTGTTCCAATAACGGATACGCTTCGGCTGGTGCATAAAAAAACCGAAGTACCCAAAAAGGGAAAGGAAAAAGACGCCCCGCCGTCTCGCGATTTTCTGAAAATCACGGTCAGTCCGTCTGGAACAATGGAAGTGTATGATACATTGAAATTCACGTTTTCAGAGCCGGTCGAAGCATTGGATACACGTCTCATTCACATCCGGCAAAAAGTGGATACGCTGTTTGAAGACAGGGATTTCCGGATGATACAAAATTCGCTCAATCCGCGTGTTTTCTACGTGGATACCCTGTGGAATTATGAGCAGGAATATCAAATCACGATCGATTCCGCTTCTATTTTCAGTATTTACGGAAAAGAAAACGACTCGACCGGTGTCAATATCAAAGTAAAAAAAGAAGACGATTACAGAAATTTGTACGTGAAAATCAGCGGAATAACCGGCGCAGGGTTTGGGCAGTTGTTGAATGAAAACGACCAGGTGGTACGGCAAGCAATCTTGGAGGACGGTGAATTGGCTTTTGAAGACCTGAAACCGGACAAATATTACTTGCGCTACATCGAAGATACCAACGGCAACGGCCAATGGGACACCGGCAATTATGCGGAAAACCGCCAGCCGGAAAATGTCTATTATTATCCGGCTTTTTTTGAAATAAAAAGTTTTTGGGCAGATACGGAATCGTGGGACGTAACAAAATTGCCGTTGGATAAGCAGAAACCGCTGCCAATCACCAAAAATAAGCCCAAAGAGAAAAAGCCCAAGCGGGAAAATACCAATCAACAAAATGTCAATCAGCGAAATACAAACAATCCGAACAATCGTATGCCGGCGGGGCGCGGAACGCAACCCCTGCAAGCATTTTAATTTCCGGCTGATTTTTGCCGGAGCGATGTTGTTTTTGGCTGTGTTCCAGAGCCGGGCACAGGCGTTGCCTTTTCAGGACAACGAAGAGTTGGGTTATACCATTTATTATAAATACGGCTTGTTGATGATGAACGGCGGCTCGGCTCGCTACACGCTTGATTTTACGACTTATAACCATCAAAAAGCGGTGAAATCCGTTTTGTCGTTTAAGACGAATTCGTTTTTCGACAAGATTTTCAAAATACGGGATACGTTGAACGCTTATGCTTCCCTGCCCGAACTCAAACCGCTTTACCTCAACCGGAGTGTAAATGAAGGGCCTACGCATTTTCAAGAAGAATTGTTGATGCGGAAACACGACAATTCTTATTCTGAAATGAACGTGAAACGCATCAAAAACGGAGAGATACGGATTGATACCCTATTGAGTGTCAATAATTTAAGTTACGACATATTGAATATTTTCCTTTTTGTTCGCAACGTCGATTATCTCGCATGGAATATCGGACAAACATGCAATATAACGGCATTTCTCGGAACGGAAAGTGTCAATATTATTATGCGCTACCGGGGACAAACGGTGCTGGAGAAAAGCGAAACGCTGAAATACAAGGCGTTGCTGTGGGAGGTGGATATTACCGATAAGGTTTTCAGCGAAGCCAAAAACGCGATGGAAATGTGGGTGAGCGACGACGAAAATCATGTCCCGCTGAAATTGCGGGCGAAATTGAAAATCGGGGCGGCCGAAGCCGAATTGACTTCTTACAAACGGCTGAAACACCCGCTCACGTCGAAAATCAAACTCAATCCGCGAAAATAATGGAAGGAAGTATAGCGACAATCGGCTTTTTCGACGGGGTACATTGCGGACACCGTTATCTGTTGCGCCAACTGAAAGAGCAGGCCGAAAAATCGGGACTGAAAGCAGTCGTTATCACGTTTCCCATTCACCCGCGCAAAGTGTTGCAACAGGAATACCAGCCCAAATTGCTCACTTCACCGGATGAACGCAAGAAGTTGCTTTTGTCGCTGGAAATCGACCGGATTGATGTGTTGGATTTTACTCGCGAAATGGCGGAACTGACCGCACAGGAATTTATGCGGAAAAGCTTGCGCGACCAGCTGAATGTCAAGGAGTTATTAATCGGTTACGACCATAAATTCGGAAAAGGCCGCACCGACAACTTCGAGCAATACGTGGAATATGGAAAAGCCTGCGGGATAACGGTTTATCAGGCAGAGGCTTTGCCCGAAAAAGAGAAACAAGTCAGCTCAACCTACATTCGCAACCTGCTTTCGGAAGGAAAAATCAGAGAAGCGAACGAAAATCTGTGCTATCGCTATGGATTGCAGGGAAAAGTGATTAGGGGTAATCAACTGGGGCGGACAATCGGTTTCCCGACGGCCAACCTCGAACTTGCGGAAAAAGACAAAATGCTTCCGAAAGACGGCGTGTATAGCGTTCTTGTGGAAACAGAAGACAAAAACTATTGCGGCATGGCGTATATCGGACAACGTCCGACCGTTTTGCCCGAAGGCGGTAAGCGGGTGGAAGTGAATATTTTTGATTTTTCGGATGATATTTACGGCAACGATTTGCGCATTGAGTTAATCGATTTCATTCGTCCCGAAATCCGATTCGACAATTTAGAGGATTTACGCCGGCAGTTGGAAAAAGACAAACAAAAAGCATTAGCATGAACAAACGGATTATTTTTGGATTTTGGATGATGTTGTGCCTGTTTTCCTGTACGGAAAAACCGCAACAAGAAAAAATTATCACGGTAACCATTGAGCCGCAACGCTATTTCACAGAAGAATTGGCGGATACGCTGTTTCAAGTGATAACCATGGTACCGCCCGGAAGCAGTCCCGAAACTTACGACCCCACGCCTCAACAAATGGTGCAACTGTCGAAAAGCAAGGCGTATTTTTGTATCGGACACATTGGTTATGAAAATGCCTGGTTAGACCGGTTGAAACAAAACAATCCACACACGCGCTTTTTCGACAACAGCGAGGGCATTCAATATATCTTGTCCGGCCACCACCACGAGGGACATACTCATTCCGGGCAAAACATCGACCCGCATACTTGGATTTCGCCAAAAGAAGCCTTCATTTTGGCAGAAAATATATGCCGTGCTTTGACCGAACTTGACCCGGCGCACGCCGAAATTTTCCGATTAAATGGGGAAAAATTGAAAGAGAAGATTCGGCAAACCGATCAGGAAGTAGAGGCTTATTTAAATCGTTCGACGCAAAAAGCATTTATCATTTATCACCCGGCTTTGTCGTATTTTGCCCGCGATTACGGTCTGAAACAGTATGCCATCGAGGCAGACGGCAAAGAGCCTTCGCCCGAACAAATCCGAAAAATCATTGAAACGGCGAAAACCGAAAATATCCGGACAGTGTTTATCCAGCAGGAATTTGACCGGAAAAATGCGGAAATCGTCGCAAAGGAAACCGGGTGCAAGTTGGTGGTAATCAATCCGTTGTCGTATCATTGGGAAGAAGAGATTATCCAAATCGCCAAAGCGTTAGCCGATGAATAAGGTGCTGGTCTATATCGAAAATGTCAGCGCGGGATACGACGGCAATATTGTCCTGAAAGATGTATCGCTGAAAATCTACGAGCAAGATTTTCTGGGTGTTGTCGGACCGAACGGTGGAGGAAAAACGACGTTGGTCAAACTGATTTTAGGCTTAATCCGTCCGGTGTCGGGAACGATTTCGTTTGCTCACAAAGACCTGAAAAACCGTATCGGCTATATGCCGCAAACCAATCAGATCGACCGGAAATTTCCGATTTTGGTTTCTGAGGTCATCGCGTCCGGCCTGATGGCGGGCAGAAAAGAAGATAAAAATACCGTCAAACAAAAAGTCGAGGCAATGATTGCGGAAATGGGATTGCAAGCCATTGCGCACAAGCCGGTCGGCGCGCTTTCCGGCGGACAGTTGCAACGCACCTTATTGGCACGTGCGATTATCCACTCTCCCGAACTGCTGATTTTGGACGAGCCGAACGCTTATATCGACAAACCGTTTGAAGCCCATTTTTACGAATTATTGAAGGAAATCAACCGCAACACAGCCATCGTTTTAATTTCGCACGACTTGCAAACTTTGCTTCCGAATGTGAAAAATACGGTGTATGTGAATGAAACAGTAGATATTTAACACTATTTTTTCACTTTTCATAAAATATTTTTCCACTACATTTGTCAGCATAAATGAATAGTAACAAATTAAAAGAATTTTAAAATGGAAAGAAGAAGATTTTTTTGGGTTATCCCCTTGGGAGTGTTGGCAATCGCCGGTTTCAGTGCCGTTGTGATGTTATTGTGGAATTGGCTCATTCCGTCGATTTTCGGCTGGGCGGTCATTAATTTTTGGCAGGCATTAGGATTGTTGGCTTTGACGCGCATTTTGTTTGGCGGTTTCGGGTTCAAACACCGGATGCATGCAGGCAGATGGGGACATCACCACAACCCTATCCGCGAAAAATGGATGCAGATGACGTCCGAAGAACGCAAAGAATTTTTGCGCAAGCGGCATTTCGGACCTGGCTGCGGACATGATTTTTTCGGAGAAGAAGAAAATACTGAAAAAAAAGATTGACGTGGCAAAGGCGCAACAACAAGATCTCGAAAAACTGATTGCAGAATATCAGCCGCAGATCCGGTCATTTATCCGCAAACGGATAGCGAACAAGGAAGATGCGGAAGATATTTTGCAAGATGTTTTTTATCAGTTGGTTAAAACGGTCAATACAGCCCTGAATCCGATTGAAGAGGTAGCGGCCTGGCTCTACCGCGTGACACGAAACACGATCATTAACCATGGTATTAAAAAACGTGAAGAAGAACTGCCGGTCTATCAGAGCAAAGAAAGTGACGAGGAGATTGTCAAAGATTTTTCGGAAGTCCTGTTTAACAACGAAACATCGGCTTCGCCCGAAACGGAATATCTTCGTTCCTTAGTTTGGACAGCGTTGGAAACCGCACTCGCAGAACTTCCGCCCGAACAGCGCGAAATTTATGAATTAACCGAATTCGACGGTATTCCGGTGAAAGAAATTGCCCAAACTACCGGCGTGACGGTCAATACCTTGCTGTCGCGAAAGCATTATGCGGTACTGCACTTGCGGAAACGGATGAAAGATTTATATTACGAATTGATTTATTAAATTATGGAAGGTAGCTATCGGGCTGGCTCGACTTTCCCCTTTTCATATTCTTTCACTGCATATTCTAATTCCTCGTACCATTCCTTGCCGAACTTCCGTATCAACGGCTCTTTTAAAAACTGATAGACGCGAATGTTTTCCTTTTTTCCCAACAGGCAGGCGGCTTCGCAGACACTCCAGCGGTGGTAATTGACGGCGCGAAAGCCTTTGTAGTTGGCTACGCGGACGGGATACAAATGGCAGGAAATTGGCTTGTAGAAATCGGTTTTGCCCGCGCGAAAGGCTTTTTCAATAGCACAACCACAGATACCTTTTTCGTCGTAGCAAGTGAAAACGCAGTCTTCACCTTGGACGATGGACGTTACAAATTCGCCGTCTTCATCCAGATAAACAACGCCTTGCCGTTCGATAACGGCTTTTGCTTTGTCGGACAAATCATTCCAAATAACCGGCAAAACCACTTCCAATTCAGCGATTTCGTCTTTTTCGACCGGTGCACCTGATTCTCCTTCCACACAGCAAATCCCCTGACAGGCAGATAAATCACAAAGAAAATATTCTTCCCAAACGTCGGGACTAATGATTGTGTCCTGTATCTGCAACATATTCCAATTCTTTTGCACGGAAATTTTCTTCAAAAAAACTTTCCTGTTCATCATACACAACCGTATCATACACTAAACGCCCATTGACAAATGTTTTGACAACTTTGTGCGAAAATGTTTCGCCTTCCAACGGCGACCAGCCGCATTTATACAGCAAATTTTCTTTGCCGACCGTCCAGGATTGATTGGGATCGACCAGCACCAAATCGGCGTAATAGCCTTCACGAATATATCCGCGGTCTTTGATACCGAACAACTCCGCCGGATTGTGCGCCATTTTCTGCACAACCAACTCTTCGGTGAAAACGCCTTGCCGGCACAATTCCAGCATCACGGTCAAAGCGTGTTGCACCATCGGTCCGCCGGAAGCCGCTTGGAGACACGATCCTTGTTTTTCTTCCCACGTGTGCGGGGCATGGTCAGTCGCGACGACGTCCAATTTTCCGTCGCGCAACGCTTGGCGCAGTGCTTCCCGGTCGGCACGGGTTTTGACCGCCGGATTCCACTTGATACGGTTGCCCAATCGCGCATAATCTTCGTCGCTAAACCACAAATGATGGATACAGACTTCGCCGGTTATTCGTTTCTCTTTCAATGGATTGGCTTCCAGCAATTCCATTTCCTTTGCTGTCGATAAATGAAAAAGGTGTAAGCGCGCATCGTGTTTTTTTGCCAAGGCGACTGCTTCGCTCGAAGAATCGTAACAAGCCTCCGCACTTCGGATTTTCGGATGAAACGAAATATCCAAGTCTTCGCCAAACTCGCGAGTATATTTTTCTTTATTAGCACAAATAATCGCTTCACTTTCGCAATGAACGGCAATAATTTTAGGTATTTCGGCAAAAATCTTATCTAATGTCTGTGGATTATCTACCAGCATATTGCCGGTCGAAGCTCCCATAAAAACCTTGACGGCAGGCGCACGCCGGACTGCCGGCTTTTTCAATTCGTCTAAATTATCATTGGTCGCGCCCATGAAAAAAGCGTAATTTGCAAAAGATTCCCGCGAAGCGCGTTCGTATTTATCATTCAAAGCCTCAACAGTTGTCGTTTGCGGAAGCGTATTCGGCATATCCATAAACGAAGTGATTCCTCCTGCTACCGCCGCCCGCGATTCGCTGTGTATATCACCTTTGTGTGTCAATCCCGGCTCGCGAAAATGCACTTGGTCGTCAATCATGCCGGGCAAGAGCAACAGACCGGTCGCATCAATTATTTGGATACACGATGCACGGTGCACGGTGCACGATGAAAGACCCTTGTCGTGTACCGTGTACCGTGTATCGTGCACCGATTTTATCCGTTCGCCTTCAATCAGCACATCGGCTTGATAGCGTCTGCCCTCGTTAATGACCGTCGCGTTTTGTATTAAAATCATTTTTTCTGCGGATAGGAATGAAATAAACTGTGCCATTTGAGTTGAATGACGCCGAACAAAGCCTCGCCAAAAATTCCTCCGCTCATTTTAGAAACGCCCAACACCCGGTTTACAAAGATAATGGGGATTTCTTTCAACGTAAATCCACATTTGTAAGCCGTATATTTCATTTCGATTTGGAACGCATAGCCTTTGAAACGAATTTTGTCTAACTCCATCGTTTCCAACACCTTACGCCGATAACAAACAAAGCCTGCGGTGGTATCATTCACATTTAATCCCGAAACCAGACGCACATATTTGGACGCAAAATAAGAAAGCAACACCCGCGAAATAGGCCAATTCACCACATTAACACCGGTGATGTAGCGCGAGCCGATAGCCACGTCCGCGTCCTCTTCTGCGCAAGCTTGGTGGAGACGAAGTAAATCGGCTGGATTGTGCGAAAAATCGGCATCCATCTCGAAAATATATTGATAATCGCGCTTCAATGCCCAATCGAAACCAGCCAAATAAGCCGTCCCCAAGCCCAATTTGCCTTTACGTTCGAGCAGAAACAACCCGCTGAATTCCGTCTGTAACTCTTTGACAATCTGCGCCGTTCCATCGGGCGAGCCGTCGTCAATAATGAGAATATCAAATGGGTTCCCCAGCGAAAACACCGTCCGAATCATTCGTTCGATATTTTCCTTTTCGTTATACGTGGGTATCAACACCAAACAATCGCTCATTTTTATATTATTTTTAGGCATCAAATATAGATAAATTTTTTTATATATCAGTACTCACCAATTTATCTTTGTCTGTCCCGTCTGTTCCAAATATTGATTGGCTTTACTGAACGGTTTGCTGCCGAAAAAGCCGCGATAGACAGAGAGGGGCGAGGGATGTGCCGATTTCAGGATTAAATGCCGGGAAGGGTCGATGAACGCACCTTTGCGCTGGGCATACGAGCCCCAGAGAATAAAAACGATATGTTCTTTTTCTTCGGCAATCTTGTGAATGACCGCATCGGTAAATTCTTCCCAGCCTTTGTTCTGATGCGAGCCGGCGTAATGTGCCTGCACGGTCAGCGTGGCGTTGAGCAGCAAAACACCTTGTTCTGCCCAGCGTTCCAGATTGCCCGAACGTTGAGGCTGAATACTCAAATCGTCCTGCAACTCTTTGTAAATGTTTTGCAACGAAGGCGGCAGCGGAATGCCGTCATTCACCGAAAAACACAAGCCGTGTGCTTGTCCCGGCTCATGATAGGGGTCTTGTCCCAAAATCACCACTTTCACTTGGTCGAAAGGTGTCTTTTCAAAAGCATTGAAAATCTGGCTGCCCTTTGGATAAATTCGCTTGGAAGTGTATTCCTGCCTCACAAAATCAGTCAGATTAGCGAAATACGGCTTGTCAAATTCGCTCGCTAATTTCTCTTTCCACGATTGTTCTATCTTTACCTCCATAATCTATTTATTTCACTCTCAATTCTCCACTCTCAATTCTTATTCGCCCCAATTCATGGCGTCGCGATAATTACTGCTTTGTTCGTATTTCAAATCATGCAACAGCGAGGAATTGACGGCGATGGTAAAATTGTACGACTGCCACGGCCCCACCGGAATTATACTTGCCGACATCGACCAACAGTGCATTTGGCGCGAAACGCTGCATTGCATCGTCGTAAATTTCCTATTATCCACATCATAACTCGTACTGAAACTGAAACTCCAATTTTTCGTCGGCGTAATGCTTCCGTAAATCCCTAAATTGCTTTGATTCATTTTGTAAGGATATTCCCTTTTTTCTTTATCAAAATTCGCACGGTCGTAGCCAAAACCAATGGAATAGTTGAGGCTCAAACTCCAGGGGATACTCAGCAAAAAATAGCCGTCTTCATCGTAATTTTCGTCCTTTTCTTTATGCTTTCGTAACGAAGTTTGAGAAGCTTTATTTGTTTCGACAGAATCGTCATCGGATTCCATATTTTCCGATGAAATGGGCGTTTTTTCCTCTCCTTCGTCCTTTTTATCTCCTTTCTTGAACAGGTTTTTAAAAGTATCATTATTGAAGGTATAAGAAAACGAAGTAGAAGTCCCCATAAACCGCCCGAAGCCTTTGCCGTTCAGAATACGGAGTTTATTAATATTCTGTCCGTTTTCGCCATATTGATAAATATCGAATACCCCGCCGACATTCCAGTTAAATTTACCCCATTTCAACCGTAAATTAACCGTCGGATTACTCCAATTAAGAGAATCGGCCAGAAAATTATAACTCGTATTTATCGAAAGTCCGTCAATCAAACTGATTTTTTTCAGGGAGTCCGTGCCGGCTATCGGCGTTTTCATTTCCAAATTATTATCCAAGCCGATACTCATCGCACCGGTCTGCCCTTTGCCCGGAACACCGAATAATTGCCCCTGATAGGGCGAATAGGTCGTGCTTTTTACCGCCCAATTTTCTTTATCGAAATAGGTGACGGGTATGTAATAATTATAGCCCGGAGCACTGAAATCAGGTGCACCGGAAAAACTGATAGAAGGCGTCAATACGTGGCGAATTTGTGTCTTTTTTGCCCATTTGCCGAAAATACCCCAAGGTTTATACATTCCGTAGAGTTTGGTGTTCATGCCGACACTCGCGCGATAATCATAAACCTGATAAAAACCGTGATGAATGGTATCTTGCAGGATTCCCTCTGTAGGCTCATAGTACTTATCCGTTCGAGTAGTGTACCAACGGTTGGTGTAATCCATGCTGGGTGTAATCGTGATGTATTTGAGCAGCGAAAAGGTCGCGCTTGTGCGGACATTGTGTTTCATGCCGTTTTTCCAATCGCGGATATAATTCTTTTTGAAAAAGTCGTATTCTTTTACGTTTTGAATACTACTTTGAAGTACACCGTTGTAACTCAACCGGATAGCTTCGTACCATTTCGGTGCGCCGACTTGCTCTTTCCGTTTGAACGGATAAATATCGCGCATCGTGATAGTCAAATTCGGCAGGGTTACGCTCAAGGTCGTATCCCGCGAAGTTTGGTTAATGGAAGTGGCCATCGTAAATGAAAATGGACTGTTGGACGGACGGTAAGAGTAATTTACGCTCGACGATTTGGTGTTATCCGTGTATGCCCCGGAGTTTAGCCGGTTTAAATCGTTACGGTCGTATCCACTTGTCGTTAAATTGACACTCGCGGAAAAACTACCGAACGGATTGGCTTTTGCGTCCTGTGTATGACTCCACGTTAAATTGAACGATTGTGTCCGGCTGTAATCCGAGCCTTCCATATCCTTCGTATCGCGGTCGCCGGAAATATTGACTAAATAACCGGCCTGTACATTTCCCGAAAATTTATACCGTTTCCGATAAGTTGAGTGTCCTTTCAGCCCCCACGAAAGATTGGTGTAAATCTCGCCGGTCAATGCCAAATCAACATAATCGTTGAATGCAAAATAATATCCGCCTTCGCGCAACGAAAAACCACGCCGCATTTCGTCGCCGTAAGTCGGCATGATAATCCCCGAAGCATATTTTTTGCTGAAAGGAAAAAAGGCAAAAGGAAGAGCCACCGGCAAAGGAACGCCCGCCACCACCAAATAGGCGGGGCCGGTAACCACGTTTTTGCCCGGACGCATTTTTGCTTTGGTCAGTTGCAAGTAAAAATCCGGATCGTCATGCTTGTCGCAAGTCGTGTAACGTCCATTCAGCAGAAACAAAACGTCATCCGGCATTTTCTTCGTCTGGGCAGCGGTCATGTAACCCTCTCCCTGTTGCGTGATAACGTCATGAACAAACATTTTTTTCGTCTTGAAATTATACTGCGCCTGTTTCATTTCGTATTGCGTTTCGCCTTCCTTAAAAATCGGATAACCAAATTCTTCGCCGATAGAATCCAAGCCGAATGTGCCGTAAAGAGCACTGTTGTCGGCATCAACTTCAACGTATTCGCTGGTGAAATCAAGGTTTTTGTAATGTACCGAGCCTTCACCGTACATGTAAATCATGTTGTGTCCGTCGAGCAACATTATCATCGAATCTTGGGAAGCATAATCGACCGGAGCATCAATGGCATTCGTTTTTTTAGGAACAGTATCCTGAACGATTTGGGAAGAATCAATTTTTACCGAATCCACCGGGATTTCTAGGGATATATCCCGATGGGAAAAATCACGCTGCGCCGAAACCGTTTGCTGTAAAATAAGACCAAACAAAACGATTCCAAGCCGTCCGACTTGATTTTTAAAACTGCTTTTCAACCCAAAAATAATTTTATCATTTCGTCTAACCGAAAAAGAATATCCTCTCCGTGTTTTGACATGCTTTTTCGTATTTTTTCGACCGGTTTTTCTCGTCCCAAATGCGATTTGGAATAAAATTTATCGGCAAAACAGACCATTTTTTCTTCCAATGTTTCGGGCAACATATTCCGCGCCGGAATGAGAAATCCGTTTTTCACAATTTCTTCCTTTGTCAGTCCCGCGCCGACGTGCCGTTCACAAACCAAAGCATGCCGTTCCAAGCCTTCCGCACGCAAGAGGTCTGCACCTAAATATCCATGGCAAATGTAAGGATATTCTCCGAAACAATAAATTTCGGGGGCGGAAGTTCGGAAAATGCCAATGTCATGCAACATCGCACTTTCATAAACAAAATCCGTATCTATTGCCCATTCAGGGTGCATACGTGCGATTTGAAGAGCTTTTTCCGCTACCGAACAACTGTGCGTGAACAAAATTCCGTAGGCTTTACTCCCTTCCGCGTAATATTTTTTAACAATGTCCTCCGGATTTATCATTTATATACAATCGCACTGCACGGTTACGAGATTGCGGTCGCCGAAAGCATTATCCACCCGCGCCACATTCACCCAGAACTTGTTTTCCTTAATCCATTCGACCGGAAAAGCCGCCTGCGTCCGCGAATAGGGATGCAGCCATTCGTCGCCACAGACTTCATATTGCGGGTGAGGCGCGTTTTTCAGCACATTGTTTTCCTTATCGGCCGATCCGTCCGCTACTGCTTCAATTTCGTTACGGATAGTCGTCATTGCTTCGATAAAACGGTCTAATTCGGCTTTGCTTTCGCTTTCAGTCGGCTCAATCATGAGTGTTCCATGCACAGGAAATGAGAGCGTCGGCGCGTGAAATCCAAAGTCTATCAAGCGTTTAGCTACATCCGTTTCGTCAATACCCGCAAGTGTTTTCAAATTCCGGCATTCGAGGATTAGTTCGTGTCCTACGCGCGATTGTACCCCTTTATATACAATTCCATAGACTTTTTCCAACTGTGAAGCCAAATAATTGGCGTTGAGAATAGCTATTTTAGTCGCCAACACCAAACCTTCTCCGCCCATCATACGGATATAACCGTAAGTAATCGGCAGAATACCCGCACTTCCGAACGGCGACGAAGCCACTCTTATCCTATGCAAGAACGGTATCAAATGTTGCGCCACGCAAATAGGTCCTTCGCCCGGGCCGCCGCCACCGTGAGGAATGGCAAATGTCTTGTGCAAATTTAGATGGCAGACGTCCGCTCCAATAACACCCGGATTAGTCAATCCGACCTGCGCATTCATATTCGCACCGTCCATATAGACTTGCCCGCCATTTTCATGGATAATCTGGCACATTTCGATGATGCCGGTTTCAAAAATGCCATGTGTGGAGGGATAAGTAATCATAAACGCCGCTAAGTTGTCTTTATGTTCTTCCGCTTTGGCTTTCAAATCGGCAATATCAGTGTTCCCATTTTCGTCGAAACGAATCGTAACCGTCATAAAACCTGCCTGAATGGCCGACGCCGGATTTGTTCCGTGTGCCGATGCGGGAATTAACACAATATTGCGGTGTCCCTGCCCAATAGATTGCTGGTATTCACGGATTGTCATTAAACCCGAATATTCTCCGGCTGCGCCCGAATTGGGTTGAAAGCTGACACCAGGAAGCCCGGTAATCGCGCCCAGATACAAAGCCAGATTTTCAATTAATTCGGTATACCCTTCCACCTGGTCTTTGGGTGCGTAAGGGTGGATATTCGCAAAATGCGGATCATTCAGCGGAAGCATTTCGGAAGCCGCATTCAATTTCATGGTGCAAGAGCCCAGCGAAATCATGGACTGCGTCAGCGAAATATCACGCACTTCCAACCGTTTGATGTAACGCATCAATTCCGTTTCGGTGTGATAGGAATTGAAAACCACGTGAGTCAAAAAGGATGACTTTCTTGTCAGGACGGACTCGATCCGCCATCTCCCTATGTCCGTTAATGTGTCTTTAACGTTTGGCTGGGGATTGCGGGTCAAGCCCGCAATGACATCGTTCGGCAATGCTTCCCCGAAAATATACAATAATATATTAATGTCTTCTTCCAATGTGGTTTCGTCGATACTGATACCGATTTCGCCGGTTTCAAAATAGCGCAAATTGACCTTGCAATCTTCCGCCGTTTCCTGCAATTTGTCCATCGAAGCGTTGGGTGCTAAACGAATTTTCAACGTATCGAAGAAATAATCATTTTCCTGTACATAGCCCAATTTTTCCAACCCGTCTGCCAACGTCGAAGTGTGGATATGAATGCGTTCAGCGATGTTTTTTAAGCCATCGGGGCCATGATAAACCGCATAGAACGAGGCCATGCTTGCCAACAAAGCCTGCGCGGTGCAGATATTGGAAGTCGCTTTTTCGCGTTTGATGTGTTGCTCGCGCGTCTGCAACGCCAAACGTAATGCTTTTTTACCATAAACATCTTTGGAAACGCCAATGATACGTCCCGGAATGTTGCGTTTGTATTCTTCTTTCGTAGCAAAATAGCCGGCCGAAGGGCCTCCGTAATACATCGGAATACCAAAACGTTGCGAACTACCAAATACCACATCTGCACCCCATTCGCCCGGAGGCGTCAAAAGACATAAACTCAGCAAATCAGCGGCAACAGCGACTTTCACCCCCTGCGCATTTGCTTTTTGAACAAAATCGCGGTAATCTTCAATCGAACCGTCGGCATTGGGATATTGCACAATCGCAGCAAAAATCTTCGATGTACTGTCATTGCGGGCTTGACCCGCAATCTCCTCAAAATTCTTATAATCACCTGCAACAAGTTTGATTCCCTGCGGTTTTGTCCGCGTGTTCAGCACTGCCAATGTCGATTCAAAAACCTTATTATCCACAAACAAAACGTTTGCTTCGTTTTTGATTTGTTCGCGACTACGGGTTTGAAAAAGCATGTTTGCCGCTTCGGCCGCTGCAGTGGCTTCGTCCAATAGCGAACAGTTTGCTAACGGAAGCGAGGTCAAATCGCTAATCATGGTTTGGAAATTAAGCAGAGCCTCCAACCGTCCTTGCGAAATCTCCGCCTGATAAGGCGTATAAGAAGTGTACCAGCAGGGATTTTCAAACACATTGCGCAGAATGACTGCCGGCGCGCAAGTATCGTACCAGCCCATTCCGATATATGAAGTAAATATTTCATTTTTAGAAGCAATTTCGGTGATATGTTCCGCATATTCGCGTTCGGTCATTGCTTCAGGCAGTTCAATGTCTTTTTTTAGACGAATACTTTTCGGCAGGGTTTCGTCGATTAGCTGTTCCAGATTGGAAACGCCGACAGTCGTCAGCATTTGTTGTATATCACTCTCATTCAGGCCAATATGCCGATAAACAAAAGATTCTGTGTTCATTATTGTATGATTTTAATTTTAGGATTATGTTGTTTTTCTTCCTTCACGGTCGTCGAAGGCCCGTGTCCGGGATAAATTTCCGTATTTTCGGGCAAAGGTAACAGTTTATTTTGAATGGAAGAAATCAAGGTTTCTTCGCTTCCGCCCCACAGATCCGTCCGCCCGATGTCGTGGTGAAACAAAACATCGCCGGTAAATACACAATCATTTTCTTCGGAATAAAACGAAAGGCTTCCGGGAGAGTGTCCGGGCGTGAGCAAGGCCTTCAATCGAATATTTCCGAACGAAATGATGTCACCGTCCTCAATATAATGCTCTGCTCCCACCGGCTCATAATCAATCGGGAGCCCAAACACGACCGTTTGTTTCCGCAAACCCGGCATCAGTTCTTCCATTTCATGATATTGCGGTTTCAGGCCGTAGGTTTTATAAATAAATTGATTGCCCAAAATATGGTCGAAATGCAGGTGTGTATTTAGTAAATACTTCACTTTCAACTCGTTCGTATCAATAAATTTCTTTAGTCGCTGTTGTTCTTCGTCCGTATAAGCCCCACAGTCGATAATCGCTGCCTCTTTCGTTTCGTCGAAAAGCACGTAGGTGCGGACAAATACCGGATTGAACTCAAAAAATTTAATTTGCATGTTCTATTATTAAATCGGTAAATAAATCACTTTTTTTTGTTTGAAAAACTCCTCTTCAAAAAAATCGGACAGGTCGTATTCGACCGTTTTGTTTTTAAACAGTTGGATTTCGGCCTGCAAATCTCCGCCTTTCAAACAGAGAAAACCGTTCGGCAAAGCGTTGTGCTGCTCGCGGCGAATGGTTTTTTTCGCAACATGTACCAAATCACCCAGAGGCATAACCGCCCGGCTCACCACAAAATCGACTTTCGTCTTTTCTTCTTCCGCCCTGATTTGCCGGCAAATCACATTGGCCAAACCGGTTTGGCGAGCAACCTCTTCCGCCACTTTTATCTTTTTTCCAATCCTGTCAATCAGCAAAAACGAACTTTCGGGAAATAAAATCGCCAACGGAATACCCGGAAAACCGCCGCCTGTACCGACATCCAAAACCGTCGTGCCTGCTTTGAAACGAATGACTTCGGCAATTCCCAATGAATGCAAGATATGTTTTTCGTACAAATTTTCGATGTCTTTGCGGGAAATCAGATTGATTTTGCTGTTCCAATCCGCATACAAATCATACAGTGCGTCAAATTGCGCTTCTTGTCGGGCAGTGATTTCGGGAAAATATTTTTTAATCAAATCCATGCTTATTTAGAATAAACAAAGATACGACTAATTAATCAAAATATTGTCAATTTTATCCATAATAGTTTGTCCTGCCATAATGGCAAAGGAAAATTCAACCAATGGCGAATTTTTTAATAAAGAAGCGAGAGCATCTGGATCTGCAGAGGATTGATAAGCAATCGTCTGGCGAGAACTATTAGAAAAAACTCCCGTTTCATAATTGACTAAATTGTCAAATTGTGTGTTTTTAACTAAATTATCCATTGCTATATTAATTTTCTGATTTTTGAAATTTTTCAGTTTTCCAACCCTCAAACTTTCGTTGATCATTTATTATGGTTTGTTGTATTGGTGGAAATTGAGGCATTTGTTGTATACTTTGAATACTCTTTATCAATGTTCCTTCACTAACAAACACATGTGTTCCAAAGTCTAAACTTTCAATAAGACTCCTTCTGCAACTATAATCAATTGTTTGATTCGCTCCTAAAACAACATTAGGATTATATGGATTATCTAATTCGAGTTCTGATTTTATATTATCGAAAGTTGCTTTAATTATAGAATACAGATTATCATCTGGTTTTTCAATATTTAATCCTAATTCATTTTTGGCTTCACGTCTATAAATAGTATAATCATGACTACCTGAATCCGAACATAGGAAAGCTATGATTTTTTCAATTTTTTCTTCTTCTTTAATTTGTTTAGATAGCAACTTTTTTGCAAGCATTTGTATTTGAGTTCTTGATCTGTAAATATCTCCAAGAACTAACGGATGTACTTGATTAGATAAATTAATGAGTATGTCTTTTAGATTTACTTCATCATTGATTTTTAAATCATTTTGTGCAAATTGAAAGAATCCTTTTATTGATTCAACACTGACAGGAATTCGAATTTGAGGATTTTGAGGAGCCATTGGATTTTGTGGGCACAACGGACTGTTTAAACTTGGATCAATTGGGCCTAATGTAGCTTGTTTAGTCATCACAATTCGATTTGCTCCTATAGCTATTAAAGTACCTGCACTTTGCGCTTTTGACGGAACTATTACCTCAAAATCTTCACAAAATTGTCTAATAAGATTAACCAAACTCCATGCTGCAAGTGTATTTCCCCCACGAGTATATAAAAATAAAGATATTTTTCGCTGTTTCCCTATTTTATCCAAATGGTCAATGAAATAATCTAATATTTCAGGATGAATTTGTGTTTCTAATCCTGGTCTATCTCCCGTAATATAAACAAGCAATTTACTATTTCGAGCGTTTTCGATTTTTTTGTATAATTCAATTCTATTGTTATACATATTGTACATAGTTTAATTAATCTATAAGTGGAATGATTTTATAAATAAAAAAAATTGCGTGTAAAGTTACAATGTTTTTTAGATAACACCAAATTTATTTTTGCTCATGATTTTTATTAAGAATAATTGGATGATTTTATTACCTTTGTCAAAGTTATTAAATTTAGGAAATAGTTTTTGTAAGAACATTTATGAGCAATCAACGGTATATGCAGCGCGGGGTTTCCGCTTCCAAAGAAGATGTGCATCAGGCGATTAAGAATGTGGATAAGGGACTTTACCCGAAGGCATTTTGCAAAATTATTCCTGATATGTTGGGAAATGATGAGGTGTTTTGCAACATCATGCATGCCGACGGTGCAGGCACAAAATCGGCTTTGGCTTATCTTTATTGGCGCGAAACCGGCGATTTGTCGGTATGGAAAGGCATTGCGCAGGACGCTTTGATTATGAACATCGACGATTTGCTCTGTGTGGGCGCAACGGACAATATCCTGCTGTCTTCGACCATCGGCCGGAACAAGCATCTGATTCCGGGCGAAGTGATCTCGGCAATTATTCAGGGAACAAATGAATTGTGCGAAGAACTCGGCCGCCTGGGCGTGCATATCTATCCGACCGGCGGCGAAACGGCTGATGTGGGCGATTTAGTACGCACGATTATTGTGGATAGTACGGTTACTTGCCGAATGAAACGCGCCGATGTGATTGACAATGCCAACATAAAAGCGGGCGATGTGATTGTTGGCTTATCTTCTTACGGACAAGCGACTTACGAAAATGAATACAACGGTGGAATGGGAAGCAACGGACTGACTTCGGCACGCCACGATGTTTTTGCGAACTATCTGGCAAAATTGTATCCCGAAAGTTTTGATGCCAACACGCCGGCCGATTTGATTTATTCGGGACAAAAACGGTTGACGGACAAAATCGCCGGTTTGGGAATTGACGCCGGAAAATTGGTGCTTTCGCCCACGCGGACATACGCGCCGGTTATCAAGCAGGTGCTGGACAAACTGCGTCCGCACATTCACGGCATGGTGCATGTTTCGGGTGGAGCGCAAACCAAGATTTTGCATTTTGTCGATAAACTGAAAATCACAAAAAACCATTTATTCCCCATACCGCCTTTGTTTCAAATTATCCGCGAACAATCGGGGACAGCTTGGGAAGAAATGTACAAAGTGTTTAATATGGGGCATCGCATGGAAATTTACCTGCCCGAAACGTATGCACAGGAAATTATCGATATATCCCACTCTTTCAATATCGACGCTCAAATCATCGGCTTTGTAGAGGATTCCGACAAAAAAGAATTAATTATCGAAAGTCCATACGGCCGGTTTGAATATTTTGCGTAATCTTCTTACGGCGTCAGCATCTCAATAAATATGGCGCCTTGCCCGGGATTAGCAGAATCTCCGGAACCGGTAGTCATTGCTGCGATATTTACTCTGTATATGACTCCGTTATCCAAATCGTATATTGAGAAAGTTACCATATCGGAATTGGGAATATTAGGGGAAATGTTAGCTACATTAATCGTTGTCCATGCATTTTGAGCCGGAGAATAACTTGCTCCGCCACCCGACAAGTATGTAGGCTGACCAAAAACTAAACTAGGGCTTGTCTTGTAGCCTCCTACCAATACATTACTTCTTGCAGCATCTGTAAATCTGAAATTCAGGCTGGTATTAGCTGAAGCCATAGGATTACTACTAATTTGCACCTGTAAACTTCCTAATGTGGTAGTGGAAGGAACTAAATAGTTTGTACTGCTAAATGTGAATTTGCGTGTAGCATATTTAAGATTTTTTACTGCCGATGTACCCACTATAGTAACAGTAGTCGTTTTTCCAAGAAAAGAGAAAGGAATACTGACAGCAGTTGTATCGGGCGTTCCGGTAACAATGTAAGTAAGCCGTCCGTTGCCCGTATTCAATATTCCCGACTGTAAAGTAAAACTAAGTCCATGAGCGGCGATAGAAGCTTCGGCAGTATAACTACCCCCGTTTCCTCCCAGGTAAGGCAGGGTAAGTGTTCCGCTGTAAGTAGTCCCGGTAGTAAAAGTAGCTGGCGACAACGTAGCATTTATACTATCCAAACCGGTTATCGCAGGGGCAATGGTGGAGCTAATATCTAACTGCATCCAGGCTGAGCCGTTCCAAAATACATATCCGGTAACGCCTAATCCATTGCCGGTATTATAGGCCAACAAACCCGCTTTCGGATTGGGGATAGTCGTAATATCCGTATTGGAAGTCAAAGCTACAAAAGGTACTAATATCCCTTTGTTATGAACAGCCGACATATCCAAAACCGCAGACGTATCGGGTGTAACCGTTCCTATTCCTACTCGTCCAAAGGGATTTATCACAAAGTCGTTGACTTGCCGGGCAGAGTCCGGCGTACCCGTGGCAGGATTATCCTTTCCGCCATCAACGTGAAATCTACCCAACGGATTCCATGTGCCTACGCCTGTTTGACTATATAACGGCGACGATCCGATAAGCAAAAGCAATAGTCCTATAAAAAAAACATATCGTGTTTTCATATTTTTATTTTTTTAGGGTGTCAGCATTTCGATAAATATGGTACCTTGCCCGGGATTATTAGTATCTCCGGAACCGGTAGTCTTCGCCGCTATACTGACTCTGTATATTACTCCGTTATTCAAATCGAATATCTGAAAGGTTACCATATCGGAACTGGGAATATTAGGGCCTATGTTATCCACAGTAATCTGCGTCCATGTATTTTGAGCCGGAGAATAATTTGCTCCACCACCCGACAGGTATCCAGTATTTGTACCGCTTGTTTTGTAACCGCCTATAAGCACATTGGTTCTTGCTGCGTCGGTAAATCTGAAAGCCATGTGCGTATTACTTGAAAGCATCGGATTAGTATCAAATCGTACCTGCAAGCTTCCCAATGTGGTGGTAGAAGGAGCCTGATAGTTTGTACTACTAAACGTGAATTTACGTGTAGCATAGCGAAGATTTTTTACGGCCGATGTACCTACTATGGCAACCGTGGCTGTTTTTCCAAGGAAAGAAACAGGAACGCTGATAGAAGTTGTATCGGGTGTTCCGGTAACAATATAAGTAAGTTGTCCGCTGCCCACACTCAATGTTCCCGGTTGTAAAGTAAAACTAAGTCCATGATACGGCCCGATAGAAGCTAAGGTAGTATAGGGGCCTCCATTACCTCCCAAATAAGGAAGGGTAAGCGTTCCGCTATAACTGCTTCCGGAGGTAAAAGTAGCCGGCGAAATAGTTGCATTCAAACTGTCCAAACCGGTTATCGCCGGAGCAATGGTGGATCTGCTGGTTAATTGCATCCAAGCCAATCCGTTCCAAAACACATATCCGGTAACGCCTAATCCACCGCCGGTATTATAGGCCAATAAACCTGGTTTTGGATTGGGGATAGTCGTATTATCCGTATTGGAATTCAACTGTACAGCAGGGATTAGCAACCCCTTGTTATGAATAGCCGACATATCCAAAACCGCAGACGTATCGGGTGTAACCGTTCCTATTCCTACTCGTCCAAAGGGATTTATTACAAAGTCGTTGACTTGCCGGGCAGAGTCCGGCGTACCCGTGGCGGGATTATCCTTTCCGCCATCTACGTGAAATGTACCCAACGGATTGGTTGTGCCTACACCTACCTGACCATGCAGTAAAGCCGGCCACACCAACAAGGGCAACAACAGTAAAAAACCTAATTTTGTTTTCATATTTTTTATCTTTTATATTTGTACAATCGTATTTATTTTTACATTCCGGCGGCGTTTATACGCAATCAACGCAATGTATAACAGACTGATAATAATCAGTGGCGCAATTCCGTTTTTGATGGGTGCGCCGACAAATGCACCGTCTCCTTCATCCTGCGTTGATGGTCCGGTTTCCCACCAGTCGCCGGGAAGCGGAGGGTCGTAAGACGGGCCTGATCCGTCTATCTGATCCTGTATTTCTTCCGAAGGCAGTGTCGCCAATGATTCGTCGGCATAAATAGATACCTGAAAAAACAGGATAAGTAGAATTATAAGAGCTACGCAATTTTTCATCTTTTTATTGTATTAGCAATTTCTTTGCGATGGCATCGAACTTAACAATGTATGTTCCGGCCGGCAAATGGGTTGCGATTTTTTCCGCAGGAACTTGCCTGACCGGATTTTCCTGCAAAAGCCGTCCATACATATCAAAAATCTTCACCACAGAGCCTTTGTCCGTTTCGCTTAATCCTTGTATCGTAATTATCCCTGTATTGTAATACATAGTTACAGCCTGACGGTCGCCGATTGTTTCGATACCTGTTTGATTGTCAAAATGCAGGATAAAGCGGTCGAAACTGTCCGTCGGACGCGAGAGAAACGAATAATCGGGCGTTGAAAGCAAATCGGTTTTCGTACCGGTTTTCGTATCTTCCAAAATCACTTTTTTGATGGACGACAGCGAACTTTGCCGGTAGGCTTCCAACACCACTTCCTGTTCCTGATTGGCCGGCTCAAAATACAAAATCAACTGTTGCGGATCGGTAGAAATGACGTTGGTCGTCATCGACTTGCCGTCCGACGATTGGGTATAAATCTGATTGACGCCTCCCGACCGGTTGAAAATCTTGCTCGCATCGTAGGGATCGTTCGATTGCAGGGTGGCGTCTTCGCGGAAAACGACGCACAAACGGTCGTAGCCGCCTGTCCGGCTGTCGCGTGCTTCTATCAACAATTCGTCCGTTACGAGCGGAGCGCTTCGCAAATAGCTTACTTTGCCATGGGTTCTGGCCGAAGCCGGAATTGTCATGCTTTTAGATGCCACAGCATCCCGACCGACTATAAACATCTGCATCGGGGCTATCAATAAAGAACTGTTACCACCGGCATGAGAGATTGTTCCACCGACTGCCTGACCAAACAGATAGCTGACATTGAATGTGAATCTTTCGGTTGAAGCGTTGTACGAACCTGTTCCTTGCGACATCACATAAAAACTGTTTCGGACGTCGGCCGTTCCGTCCGGAGCGCGGGTCACGCCCCAAGCGTCTGCCGTATTGGTTGCTGAAACGAAACCGGACATATCCAGCGGAACGGTAAAAGGATTGCCAATATAGTTGAAACCCTGTTTGAGTATAACAGTTACATCGTCAATAGTAAGCTCTTCATCGGTAAAACGGTCGGAAGCCGTAGCAACCATTATGGACGACGGGGCAAAATTGCGGGCAAAAGACAACGTATCTTTCGCTTTGTCGCTGTATTGTGCCGCGCTGTACAGCGGATTGAGCCGGTTGGCATAATACGGATCGCCGTCAGGAACGATTCCCAACCCGACAATATAACCTGTTCCCGGATTCAGGGGTGTTTGCGGGTCGATAATCAGCGTACCGTTGTCGCCAAACAAGCCGGCATTGGTCGGCTGCGACAGAAAATTGAAGAAGAAATAATCTGCGTATATTTTTTTGAACGGAGGCGTAAAGCCGGTCAGCCGTTTCTCCTTATAATTATCGCCTAAAGCTAAATTGACTTGGATAATTCCCTGGTCATAAGCGTTGGTGGGCGCACGATTATAAGCAATCGTTCCTTCTACCAGCAAATGCGCCACATTGCTTTGACGAGTGCTGTTCGTATCCGAATCGAGTGTCAATCTTCCGCGAGTGAGGACGAGGTTTTTCATCGTAGCTCCCATCGACGGACTGATTACCACCACAACCGAATCCGGATTGGCGTTTTGGTTGTTAATCGTTAACGTTTCAGGAAACCAAATATAATTGGTATCTCTGTCGGCCGTACCGAAGATATGTTGAGCTGTCGAGCCTCTGAATTCAAATGCGCCGGTGCGGATGGAAAAAACTTTGCCGGTATCCACATTATTAATGAAATCGCCGGTCAGAATGGTATTACCTGTCTGAGAAACGCTTGCATTCGCGTCATTTTCATAATCTCCACCTATATACAGGACATCTCCTACCGACATAATTCCTCTGTTATAAAGAGCCACTTTATTTTGTCCCTGCGCACAAAAATGCAGGGTCAGAATAATACCGGTTATAAAAACATATTTTTTCATAAATCAATTCACTTTTATATTTCTTAAATATTTTGTAAAAAAATCAATACTATAATTATATTTACAAATATAACAATCTAATCCCCGAATTGTTCGGTAAATTCAGAAAAAAATTGTACTTTTGAGCCGTAATTTAAGATAATTTAACTTATGGCTATTGAAAAGGCTTTTAAAAATTTTCTACAAGAGAAATTTCCGTTCAAAGTGCAAAAAATTTCCATTAATGCGGGCTTTACCTGTCCGAATCGTGACGGAACCAAAGGGCTGGGCGGGTGCACCTATTGCAACAACCAAACGTTTAGTCCGCAATATGCAGCCAACCACAAATCGGTAACGCAACAACTCGAGGAAGGCATTCGGTTTTTTTCGCGCAAATATCCGGAAATAAAGTACATCGCCTATTTTCAGGCTTATACCAATACTTATGGAGAAACCGGCAGCTTGCTGAAAAAATACAACGAGGCTCTCGCTTATCCGGGCGTTGTCGGGCTGATTATCGGCACACGCCCCGACTGTATGCCGGACGAGTTGCTGGACAAATTGGAAAAAATCGACCGCCGTTCATTTTTGCTGATTGAATACGGCGTAGAATCGACCGACAACAACACTTTACAGTTGATCAACCGGGGACATACTTACGAAGAAGCGATCGAAACCATTCAACGGACGGCTCAACGAGGCATTTACACCGGCGTTCATCTGATTTTGGGACTTCCGGGCGAAACGCGCGAAACCATTCTTTCCCATGCCCACAAGATTTCACTTCTACCTCTTACGACTGTCAAACTACACCAGTTGCAGTTGATCCAAAACACGGAAATGGCACGTCAATATAAAGAAAATCCGGAAATTTTTCATTTCTACACAGCCGACGAATACGTCGATTTGTGTATTGACTTTATGGAACGATTAAATCCTGACTTCTCCCTCGAACGGTTTGTGTCGCAGTCCCCCAAAGAGCTTTTGATTGCACCGGATTGGGGACTGAAAAATTATGAATTTACGGAGAAAATCAAGAAACGGATGAAGGAACGCCATTTACTATAACCGTTTAATGGACATTTTGGAACGAATTTACCACCAAACTAATTTTCCGTTTTCATAAGAAAAAATTCGTTCGTTTGTGCCTCGCAAAAGATTTCTCACCCAGTAAAGCGTTCCGGCAGGAACCTGGTTGCCGTCGAAAGCCACCTCTTTTTTGTTAACCGGGCTGATTTCTTTTGTGACATTTATCTTTTTTTCGATTTGGCTTTCCGTTGCTGCTCTCTCAATTTTTGTGCTTCTTTTCGTTCCTGCTCTTTTTTCTTGCGCGCTTCTTCCTGCGCTTTGACTTTCGCTTTGCGTTGTTGTTCTTTCAGTTTTTGCGCCTGTTTGCGGTCTTTTTCCTTTTGCTTGCGGGCGTCCTCTTTTTCTTTTTGAAGCCGTTTCTTTTCGTCTTCTTTCGCCTTGATTTCCGCTTTTTTCAGTTTCTCCAATTCGGCCTCGCGCTTTACTTTTTCCTTTAATAAGGTTTTTTCTTCTGCCTTTTGTTTTTTCAACAATTCGGCTTTTTCCTTTTCCTGCTGACGAGCGAGTTCGCGGGCGGCTTTTTCTTCAGCTTTCTTCTGTT
>BNTW01000034.1 GCA_025996895.1 Bacteroidia bacterium
CAACAGCAACCAGTGGTACATGCTCTCAGCATCGCTCAAAGATACCTATTCGGGCGATTATTACGAAGACGACCACAATCCGCACCTCGACCATGGCGGCAACGGCATGTTGGTGCACATGATGCACTTCAATATCGAAAACTACCAGACGTACGCCACCAAAATTGATTATAACTGGAACAACGGTTTCAATACGAATGATATTTTAATTCAGCCGGGACAGGGTTTTGCCTTGTTCGCCAATCCCAAAAACACGGATTATACGGACAACGACCCGATGATATTCCCATTCCCCAAAGACGATGAATTTCATTATTATTACAGTATTCTGGGCGCAGTCACCGGACGGGGTGCCAACCTTGACCGCACCCGTTATGGACGGTTTATCTACGAAGACGCCAACGGAAATATTCCCGCCGACAGTTTAATCGTACTCAATCATTCGGGCTACGATGCCATCGGCAAGCCGGTTTTGGTGGGTAATCCCTTTATGACGCATATTGATTTTGATAAATTCCAGGCACGAAACGTTGCTTTTATTGAAAACGAGTATAAAATTGCTTATGGCGATCCGGGCACAGCCGACGGCAGTTTTGGCGGTTTTGGCACTTACAAGATGGTGGCAGAAACGCCCATTACTACTGACATCGACCCCAGCCCAAGCATCGATGCCACACTCAACAGTCTTATTCCACCGATGCAATCCTTCCTGGTTATCTCGAAAACAGCAACGAACGACGATTTGAAGGTGCATATCAAGAATGATACACAAAATGCCCCGCAGGGAAGCAATACGGTAACGTTGAGAAGCAAACAAAACCACACCGCCCTTCCGCAACTTCATATTACCGCAACCAGAGACAAGCAAAAGAGCAAAGCGGTTTTGGCACTTTGGGAAGAAGCCGGCAAAAACTATCAACCGGCAGAAGACAGCCGCCGCTTGTTTGATAATGCGGCTACCGCCCCACTCACACTTTACCTGCTCTCTCAAGACGGTTTTGCACTTGACATCAACACCACCGACAGGCTCGACGAAAACACCCTCGTCAAAATCGGGATACGCACTTCCAAAATTGGACGAATTCTCCTCAACTTTTCCGGCATGGAAGACTTTGCAAACACAAAAATCTATCTGCACGACGCAGTGGAAAACATGAAAATCGACCTCAGCGAGCAAAGCGAATATGCTTACATCAAGTATGACAGCAATTTATACACTGACGACCGGTTTTATCTCACATTTGAAGATGTCACCGGCATTAAGGACTTTAATGGCCTTAAAGACTTTCAAGTAACCAGTCCGGTTCCGCAAACAATCCGGATTACTTCCCACAGCGGCAATTCGCTCGGAAACCTGGAAATCATTGACACACAAGGTCGAACACTGGTGAAGGAAAACACCGTCAAGCCGGTGTACAACTGTCAGGCAAACGCCACAGGCGTGTATATTGTGAGAGTGAATGGTGAAACGAAGAAAATCATTGTAAAATAAAAAACATGAAAACAAATTATATAACAGTCCTTTTATTTTTGACGGCAATCCTGCCTGTTCGTGCCCAACTCGCGTATGACGACTTTTTTTCGCCCTACGAAAATCCGTACGACAGTTATGAAACACTCCAGAGTTATTTCTTTCCGTCGAACGATTTGTTCGCTTTTGAAACGGCTTTTACACCATTCTCCGAGTTTTCGGCAGCAGGTGATTTCCTGATCAACAAGTTCGGTGCAAGCTATGCCGGACAAACGGCACAGGGATATTTGGATACGCAGTACAGCACGCAAGAAACGGCATTGAAAATTCCAATAGGAAATGGAACAATGTTGTTGTTGTTGATTGCAGGAATTTATTTATTAACGGTGTTCTGGGGATTGCGCGTCAAGCACGCAATGACAACATAACTGCAAGGACAGGGAAAACGCAATGACGAAATCAATCGGGATGTTCGCATAACCTCAAATTCCCGATGGTTGAGGGCGTATGAATACGCCCTCTTTTTCATTTTTATTATTATCTTTGCATTTCAAAAATAAACGCAAGATGGAAGAGTTGTTGCAATTGGAAGACGAAATCGTGAAAATGCTCAAGACGGTTTATGACCCCGAAATTCCGGTGAATATCTACGATTTGGGACTGATTTACGGTGTGGATATGGACGACGAAAAGAATGTGACGATCACTATGACGCTGACAGCACCGGCATGTCCGGCAGCCGATTATATTATGGAAGACGTTCAAATGAAAATTGAGGCCATCGAAGGAGTGAAAAGCGTAGCCGTCAAAATCGTCTTTGAGCCGGAATGGCATCAGGGACTGATGAGCGAAGAGGCCAAGTTGGAATTAGGTTTTTTGTAAATTATGGAAAAAACGAATATCTATTTTGCTTCCGATATGCACCTAGGCTCAACGGTTTTCGGCGACCCGAAAGAAATTGAAAAACGGTTTGTTGGTTGGTTGGATTCTATAAAGGACAGAGCGAAAGCCCTTTACCTGCTGGGTGATGTGTTCGATTTCTGGTTTGAATACAAAAAAGTTGTTCCGCGCGGTTTTACTCGTTTTCTGGGAAAAATCGCCGAGATGCACGACAACGGCACGGAAATTCATTTTTTCACCGGCAACCACGATATTTGGGTGTTCGATTACCTGCCGGAAGAAACCGGCGCGATTATTCATACAAAACCGCTCTTGACCGAAATCGGCGGAAAAACTTTTTATCTTGCACACGGCGATGGTTTGGGCGACAATTCGCATTCCTTCCACCTAATCCGTTCTATTTTTCACAACCGTACGTGTCAGTGGCTTTTTGCGCGCCTGCCGTCGAGCTGGGGCATCGGTTTTGCGCATTGGTGGTCGAAACACAACCGCGAAAAAGACCTCGTTTCGCCCGCGCCCTATTTCGGCGAAGACAAAGAACATTTGGTCGTTTATGCAAAAGATTTCTTGCACAATCACCCCGAAATTGATTATTTTATTTTCGGACACCGGCATATTTTGTTAGATTTATTGTTGAATAAAAAAACACGATTACTGATTATCGGTGATTGGCTGCAGTATTTTTCTTACGCCGTTTTCGACGGAAAAACGTTAATGCTGGAAACATTGTTGCAAGAATGAAAAAAAATTCCTATCATTGCAACAAAATTCGGGTTATGAAAACGAAACAGATGCTTTGTATCCTTTGGTTTAATCTGGGATTTATCTTTTTAGCTTCCGCTCAAACAGTGTATCAGCCGTCAAAAGCCGGCGACAACTGGTTTATCCACTTGGGCGTGGGCGGACAACTATTATTGGACGACAAAGACGACGATTTAGATATTAAAAATCCGATTACACTCGCCCCTACCCTTTCCGCCGGAAAATGGTTAAGTCCTTCGTGGGGTGTCCGCGTGAAAGGACAAGGCGGTTCGTTGCGCAAATTCGATTATTATAATGTACAGTTGGACGCGCTTTGGAATTTGGCCAACATCTGCACTCCCTATTTGGGTATCGGTTTGGCGCACCGGTTGGAAGAAGACAATGCATTTTCGGTGAATGGTGGTTTGCAGTTCGGTTTCCATCTGAGCAAACGCTTGAGTTTGGATTTTGATTTGGGCGCGTCGGCTATTCCCGATTACGACGCAGTCATTTCGGCGACCGGCGGTTTGACGCTTCATTTGGGAAAAGTCACGTTCGACCCTGTCGAGCCGATGAATTCAGCCTTAATCAGTGAATTGAATGGAAAAATCAACAAATTACGAGAGGAAAACGAACGGTTGACCAACCGGAAAATCGATTGTCCGCAATGTCCGCCGGCCGCGCCGATAGTCGCTTCCACAGCAATTGAACATGTGTATGTGCCGAATGTCGTATTTTTCCGCCTGAACAGTTCCCAAGTAGATGACAATCAACAAATAAGTATTTATAATACAACCGAATACATACAGGAAACCGGAAAGAAACTAAAAGTTATCGGTTATGCCGATAAAGGCACAGGAAGCGATACCTATAATTTAAAGCTGTCGCAAAAACGGGCGAAAGCCGTTGTCAATGAGTTGATTACCAAATATCACGTGTCGCCGGAAAACATTGTTGTCGAATGGAAAGGCGCGGAAGAACAACCCTACAAAGAAAATCAATGGAATAGGGTGGTAGTCATGATACCGCAATAAATCGAAAAAATGATGTCGAGGTATAAAAGCGGATACGGATATTTAATAAAATGGTTGATCGCCGGCGGTGATTTGATTTTGTTAAATGTACTTTTTTTGCTCGTCTATTATTGGACGAAATCCTACAATCTCGAAGATTTTGCTTCGCGCTGGAATGTGGCCTTGCTATTGTTAAATTTCAGCTATTTTTTTTCCGTTTATATCATTCCGATACATATCTACAAGCCGGTGATGTTTGCCGATAAGGTTGTTCAACGATCGTTGTCGTTCGTAGCATTGCATGCCATCATTTTCATTACCTGCCTGTTTTTCCTGCAATTAGACGTCGAGCAGTTTCCCATCCGCTGTATCATTTATTATTACCTTTTGCTGTTTATCTTTTTTACGCTCTGGCGCGTGACAGCACGTTTTACGTTGAAAAGATACCGCCAATACGGACGCAATTACAAGCGGGTAATTATTGTCGGCGCAGGCAAAAACGGCATGAATTTGTATGCTGAAATGAAAAAAGAAATGGCTTACGGATTTTATATTTACGGATTTTTTGACGATAATCTGTTGTTAAAAAATACGTTACCGAATTATTTGGGCATGACGCACGAAGTCGAAAATTTTGCATTGGAAAACAATATCGACGAAATTTATTGCACCTTACCCAATTCGCAGGACGAAAAAATTATCCGCCTGCTCAATTTTGCGGAAAAAAACATGATACGATTTTATCTCGTTCCCGAATTTTCGCGTTATGTAAAAAAACAATTGGAATTAGAAAGTATCGAATCCTTGCCGATAATGGCTGTCCGTTCCGAGCCGTTGCAATCCATTCACAACCAGATTATTAAACGAATTTTCGACATTCTCTTTTCGTTGATTTTTCTCTGCACGATTTTTCCGGTTTTGTATATCATTTTCGGAATTTTAATCAAATTATCCTCTCCGGGACCTATCATATTTAAACAAAAACGCACCGGAATTTATGGTCGTGAATTCGACTGTTACAAATTTCGTTCGATGCAGGTGAATGAGTGTGCCGACAAAAAGCAGGCCGAGAAAAACGACCCGCGCACAACAAAAATCGGGCAGTTTTTGCGCCGTTCCAATCTCGACGAAATCCCGCAGTTCTACAATGTGCTGGTGGGCGACATGAGCGTAGTCGGGCCGCGTCCACACATGTTGAAACACACCGAACTCTATTCTGCAATTATTGATAAATACATGGTGCGCCACTTGGTCAAGCCGGGTATTACCGGCTGGGCACAAGTAAATGGCTATCGGGGCGAAACCAAAACGATGGAACAAATGGAAGGCCGTGTCCGTTTAGACGTTTGGTATCTGGAAAATTGGACGTTCATTTTAGACCTTAAAATCATCTTCGTTACGATAATCAACATGTTTAAAGGAGAAAAAAACGCATATTGATGTTGGAAATCATTACACCGGAGAATTCTGAAAAATGGAATGCGGTGGTGCAATCCATGAAAGAATACGATTTTTATCATTTGGCCGAATATCACCGGCTGGATACCACCGGAAAAGCGTTGTTGTTTTCTTTTCAGCATGAAACAGAGGCGTTTGCATGGCCGGTCATTCTACGCGACATCGAAGGGACGGATTATAAAGACATTACTTCCGTATATGGTTATGCGGGTGCACTGGCCAATGTGAAAAAACCGTCCAAGCAAGCTATTCACCTTTTTCAGGAAACAATAAAAGCGTACTTTACGGAAAACCGGGTAGTCTCGGCCTTCGCCCGTTTGCATCCTTTGTTCAAAAATCAAACGCAACTGCTGAATGATTGGGGAGAAATGGCAGAAGTAAATATCACGGTCGGCATCGATTTGACGCTTCCCGAAGCCAAGCAGAAAAGTCAGTACGCCCATTCGTTGCGAAACGACATCAATCGCTTGGAAAAAGAGGGCGTGCAAATCCGGCAAGCGAAAACAAAAGAAGAAATTGATGTTTTCGTGCAAATTTATTGGGAAAACATGCGGCGCGTGAATGCTTCCGAAAATTATTTTTTCCCCACAGAATACTTTTACGATTTTCTGGCAACCATTCCTTCCCATTTATTTTTGGTTTATTATAAAGGAAAAGCGATGGCCGGTTCGATTTTCACGATTTGCAACGGTATTATTCAGACGCATTTAAGCGCGACGAAAGACGAATATTTGGTGTTAAGTCCCATGAAATATGTCTGGGATAAAATCCGGACATTCGGCGTGGAAGAAAAAGCCAAATACATACACTTGGGCGGGGGTTACGGCGGTAAAAACGACACTTTATTTGAATTTAAATCTCAATTTTCCAAACACCGCTTTATTTTCAAAATATGGAAATACATACACAATCAGGCAGTGTATGAACAGTTGGCCGCCAATAAATTAAAAGAAAAAAAATCGTCTTCTTCATTTTTTCCGCTATACAGGGAATAATTTGAAAAAAATGCGTAAATTTGCCGATTAATGGGAAGAATATTTGCGATTGATTACGGCAAAAAACGAACGGGATTAGCCGTTTCCGATCCGCTGAAAATGATTGCGGGAGGATTGGCAACCGTAGCCAGTCAGGAAGTAATTGGTTATTTGAAGAATTACGTGCAGAAAAACGACGTCGAATTATTTTTGCTCGGCGAGCCGAAGCAAATGAATTATCAGCCGTCGGAAAATAACGAGCGGGTGCAATCGTTTAAAAAGAAATTGACAAAGGAAATTCCCACGATTGAAATAAAAATGACGGACGAGCGTTTTACTTCTGTTTTGGCACATCAGGCGATGATTGACGGCGGTTTAAAAAAAATGAAACGGCAAGACAAAGCATTGGTAGATGAATTGAGCGCGACGATTATATTACAAACATATTTGGAAACGATAAGAAAATGATACTCCCTGTCTATTTGTACGGACACCCGATTTTGAGAAAAGAAAGCAAAGATATTCCGTTGGATTATCCACAATTGGATAAATTGCTGGAAAACATGTACGAAACCATGAAAAATGCCGACGGCGTGGGTTTGGCTGCACCTCAAATCGGACTGGAAGACCGGATTTTGGTCATTGATTTGGATGCCTGCAAAGACAAAGATTCGTCGTGTGCCGGTTTCAAAAAGGCTTTTATCAATGCGCACATCATGGAACAAAGCGAAGAGGAACAAGTGATGGAAGAGGGCTGCCTCTCCATTCCGAATATCCACGAAAAAGTGCCGCGTTCCAACCGGATACGCATTCAATACTTGGACGAAAAATTGCAACCGCACGATGAAATCTATGAAGGATATAAGGCGCGCGTACTCCAACATGAGTATGATCACTTGGACGGCATACTTTTTGTAGATCGCATTAATAATATGCGTAAACAACTGATACGCTCGAAATTAAATAAAATAATGAATGGCAATGTTTCCTGTTCTTACAGGGTAAAAGCAGCCAGCAAAAAATAAATGACGGAATGAAAAATTTAAAAATCGGATTAGTTTTTGGGCTGATGGTTTTATTTACATCTTGTTTGACGACCAAAGACACTAATCTTTTACAACCGCCCGAAGGCAATATTCCTTCCTACGAGCAGGCGCAAGAGCCGGATGAATACCGGATTAAGCCGGGCGACGAATTGAAAGTACAGATCAGGGCTATCAATGTGAAAACAGCCGCGTTGTACAGCATTTTTGCGGGTGGAAGCACAGACGGCAACAAACTCTATTCATTGGCCGTATCGCCCGAAGGCGTTATCTATTTCCCTTACGTGGGCGATATTCAGGTAGCCGGCAAAACCATTTTGGACGTACAGCAGGAAATTGAAAACCGGATCACGCGCACTATTCTTTCCAAAGACGCCTGCCTGGTTTATGTCAGTCTGGCCAACCGCTCGTTCAGTGTGATTGGGGAATCCAGCGTCGGGCGTTATCCGATTGTAAAGGAAAAATTAACGATTTATCAAGCGTTGTCGCAAAGTGGGGATATTAGTACTTACGGAAATCGCACCAACGTGAAAATTATCCGTCAAACGCAAGACGGTACGATTGTGCGCACGTTTGATATCCGGAGTAAAACGATTGTCAATTCGGAATTTTATTATGTACAGCCGAACGATGTCATTTATATCGAGCCGATGAGCCGGCAATTTATGGGGTTGAATTCGTTTGCATCGATTATGGCCCTTATTACCGGTTTAGCTTCTATCGCTTCGTTGATTTTTGTTCTTTCAAGAAAAGTATGATGGATATGAAAAAGATAATTTATAACAGTCTGTTTTTGTTTCTGGTGGTAACGTTGTTTTCGTCGTGCATTACCAATCAGGAAAAGTTGTATTTGCAGAAAGAAGGCCGCAAAGCATATTCGGTCGTTCCGTTCCGGCAATACCGGCTGAATATCAACGACGAAATCGTATATTATTTAATGACAACCAGTGCGGAAACACAGGCTTTGTATAATAATTCCAACAATTTCCGAATTTACGAAGACGGCTGTGTGCTGCTTCCGACCATCGGACGGATAAACATTGTCGGACTGACCATTCGCGAAGCGGAACAGGTACTCACCGAGAAGTTCCGGATTGTCGCGTTAGACTCGGAGGTAAAAATCGCTCTGGCCAATAATTATTTTTATGTAGAAGGCGACGGCGGAAAAGGACAATTCCCGCTGTATAAAGAAAATTTGAATATCTTCCAGGCCATGGCTTTGGCGGGCGACATCTCGTCGATAGGTGATAAGTCGCACATCAAAATTATCCGGAAAGGAGCGGACGGCAAAGACCATATCGAAACATTTGATTTGAGGAAAGAGTCCATTATCGAGTCGGAATATTATTACATACGTCCCAACGATGTGATTTATATCCCGACCAATTCCAAGTCGTTTTTCCGGATAGAATCCTTCTCTTCCATGCTAACGCTGATCACTGCGCCGGTTTCGCTGGCGATTTCTATATTGACATATATAAATTTAACAAAAAAATAATCCGTTAAACTTTTCAGAATGGATCAAAAAGATATAATTAATCGACCGCACAATTCTTATACCGACAACGATCAGTATATGAATAATATGTTTGGACAGCAGCAGGAGACTACTACTAATTTCGATTTTGTCGCTGTCTTGTTACAGTTATTAAAATATTGGTATTTATTTATTGTGGCAATTGCCATTGCGTTGGGCTTGGCTTATTTGAAAAATAAAGCCTGGACGCCGACATACAAAACGGCTACCACCATTTTGATTGAGGACAGCCGGGCAGGCATGCGCAGCGACTTTACTTCCGGCTATTCGCTGGGAGGTACGCGGAATATTACCAATCAGACTATCCTGTACAGTTCCTACGATTTTGTTTCCAAAGTCGTGGATAAGTTGAATTTGACGAACGAAATTTATATCAAACAACGCTTTAAAAATATACCCTTGTACAAAATTTCTCCGGTGGTGATTGAAAGTAATTACACTTCCAATCAGGCTTACGGAAAGGAATTCCGGATAAAGGGAATTGACGACGACACGTACGAAATTTCTTTTGACGGTGCTGACAACCTGCAAGCATTTCGTCAGCGAGGTAAATATGGCGTTCCGATGCAGCACGCATTGTTTTTTATGGAAATCAAGAAAACCGATTATTTTGTCAATCCCCAATACGAACTGTATTTTCATTTCTTTTCGAAAGACCAACTAATCGGCCTCTATTCCGGCCGGTTGGCTTCACGGATATTGGCCGAACAATCGTCGGTGATTGAAGTATCCATTACCGGAAAAGTGGCTCAGCGTGATGTGGATTTCCTTACCTTATTAAATGACCAATTTTTCCAGGACAATTTAGATCGAAAAAACGAAACGGCCGCACGGTCTATCCAATTTATCGACCTGCAGATATCCATTATTCGGGATTCTATTTCCGTTACGGAAGCGCGCTTGAATGCATTCCAGAGTGCGACAGGTTTGTCTTCGCAAGACAAATCCTCTTCCCGCTCCAGATCGTTAGACGATTTTGAGATGCAGAAAGCCAACTTGCGACTGCGGACAAGTTACATATCCTATACGGAAGAATCCATACGAAAAAAAGAAAACGAGCAATTAGTAGATCCGGGGACAGCCGGAATTCAAAATGCGGCATTGACTTCATTAGTTCAGCGATACAATAATATATTTAGCGAGCAAAGCCGGCTTGGAGCAAGTAATCCGGCCTATATACAAAATCAATCCGAAATGAATTCGATTAAAGGCCAAATCAGGGAAGCCATCAACTCAATGAAATCGACGATACAGATTGAAGAAGACGAAATTAAACGGCGCGAAGGAAAAGCAAGAAGCGAACTCGCCAACCAACCGCAACAGGAACGGAGATTGATGACGTTAGACCGCGATTATAAAATCAACGATACTTATTATACTTATTTGTTGCAACGGCGAACGGAAAGCCAAATACAAAAAGCATCAAATATGGCCGATAACCTGATTATCGACAAGCCGCGCGTGGTGGGCGTGGTCAATGGCGGCGAACAACACGGCATTTTTCTGATGTATTTCTTTATCGGATTGCTGATTCCGGCTATTTATGTGATTTGTAAAGAGTTCTTGTTCAAATTCACTATCCAATCGCGCGACGATGTGGAACGAATAACTAAAATACCGATTTTGGGTACCATTGAACGGTCGAAACACAAAGACGAAAATGTAGTAGTCAAAAAATATCCGCGTTCGAGCTTTGCCGAAGGGTTCCGCAGTTTGCGTTCACGTATGGAATACATGGCAAAAAAAGACAGTCCGATTTCGATGTTGGTTACATCAACCGAGCCGCGTGACGGAAAAACCTTTATTGCCATGAACTTGGCGGCGATTTATCAGATTAGCGGTAAGAAGGTGATTGTAGTTGATTGCGACTTACGCCGTCCGGCTTTATCGCGTTCGTTGGGATACGAAGGGAACAAAGGCTTGTCGAACTGTTTGATTGGTCAAGTGCCGTTGGAAGAAGCGATTATCACCTCGACGGAATACGGTTTTGATGTATTGCCGGCCGGCGTAACGCCTCCCAATCCGTCGGAATTAATCCGCTCGCACCAGACGAAGGAAATCCTGAAAGCACTTTATGAAAAGTATGATTATGTGATTTGCGACTGTAGTCCGGTGGGCTTGGTTTCCGATGCTCACTTCCTGGCGCGTTTAGTCGATGTAGTGGTTTTCGCCGTGCGGAACGAAAAGACGAACAAAAACTTCTTCAAATTCACGATTAAGGAATTGCAGGAAGACGGCATTCACAACTTGGCTATTGTCTATAACGATGTCAATACGAAGGGCGGATATTACGGAAGCAGAAGATATTACGGTAAAAGTTCCTATTATTTGAAACACGGATCTTATTATCATAACGAGTAAAATGGCTGGCCGGGCAAGAAAAGTTTTATTCGTAGGGTTGTTATTTTTATCCGTTTGTTTTTCGGCGGAAGCGCAAATAAATACCAATCGCGTGTTGGCTATCGGCAAAAACGCGCTCTATTTTGAAGATTATGTCCTGTCGATACAATACTTTAATCTGGTCATCAAGTCCAAGCCCTATTTAGCTGAGCCGTATTTGTATCGCGCGCTGGCGAAATTCAGTCTGGACGATTATCAAGGCGCGGAAAGCGATTTGACATTGTGTATCGAACGAAATCCGTTTTTGCCTTATGCCTATCAATGCCGGGGCGCGGCACGTCAAAACTTGGGCGATTACACCGGTGCTATTGAAGATTACAACAAAGGATTGGAATTTCGTCCCGAAGATAAACAAATACTGCTGAACAAGTCGATTGCTTATGTGCAACTGAAAAACTACGACGAAGCGATTGGCGTTTTGGATACGCTTATTACTTATCAACCCAAGTTCATGCACGCTTACCTCACGCGCGGATCGGTTTTTTCAGAAAAAGGCGATACGGTTTCGGCTTTTGCCGATTACGACAAAGCGTTGAGTCTGGATAAATATTACGCGCCGGCGTATGCACAGCGGGCGATGTTGTATTTCCAAAAAGACAAATATGCGGAAGCATTGGCCGATTTTGATCAGGCCATTCATTTGGAAACCAAGCAGTTGGGTTATCACATCAATCGCGGATTGGTGCGCTACCATTTGAACGATTTGCGGGGTGCGATGGAAGACTACGATTTGGTGGTGAAAATGGACGCAAACAATCAGATTGCGCGTTTCAACCGCGGGCTTCTGCGTTCGCAAGTGGGCGATGTCTATGGTGCGGTCGAAGATTTTGACAAAGTGATTGAACTCGAGCCGGATAATTTTTTGGCGATTTACAACCGCTCGATTTTGAACGAGGAAGCACACAATTACCGGGAATCGGTTTCGGATTTGGACAAAGTAATTCAAGAATATCCGAATTTTGTGCCGGCTTATTATTTCCGTTCGGAAATCAAGCGGAAAATCAACGATGTGAAAGGTGCGGATACGGATTATTGGTATGCCTACAATCTTGAACAAAACCTGCAAAAGCAGAAAGAACAGGGAAAAATTATCACAGGAAAGGAAGTGTTGGATTCCAAGCCCGGCGAAACGGCGGATAATGAACACAAAACCCGCGAAAAATCAGATAAAAACATAGCCAAGTTCAACCGGTTGGTGGTGTATGACAAGGAAGAAGAAACACAATCGAAATACAAGAACGAAATTCGAGGACGAGTACAGGACAAACAGGTGAAAGTGGATTTAGAGCCGCAATTTATCCTGACGTATTACGAAAGGGTGGAAGACATCGACGGCTCGATTTCACGCACCGACAAAATGATTTCGGATTTTAATCATCAGCGGACTTTATTTCTTCAATTGAAAATCGTCAATCATGAAGTGCCATTGACAGACGACCAGGCAGATTATCATTTCCAATCCATTGACCATTATTCGCTGGTGCTCGACCGTAATCCGTCGGACGTGAATGCGTATTTTGGTCGCGCGTTAGATTTTATGGTGTTGCAGGATTTGTCCGAAGCGATTGAAGATTTCACGCGCGTGGTCAGTTTAGACCCAAACTTTGTCTTTGCTTATTTCGACCGCGCAGCAGTACGTTACAAGCAGATAGAAATCACCGGTTTTAAAGAAGATAATTTAGATATTAATTCGTTGTCGCTGAACATCGAAACGAAAAAACAAACAACTAATCCTTATGTTTCTTCTGTGAAAAAAGAGGATTATGCAAAGAATATGGACGAAACAAAACGCACTTACGAGCTAGATTTGATTATCCGCGATTACGAAACGGTTATACAACTTAATCCTGATTTTGTGTATGCCTATTTTAACCGCGGCAATATCCATTGTCTGCAAAAAGACTACCGTTCGGCGTTGAACGACTACAACGAAGCGATTAAACGCAATCCCGATTTTGCGGAAGCCTATTTTAATCGCGGTTTGACACGCCTCTATTTGGGCGAAACCAATCGCGGAATTGAAGATTTGAGCAAAGCCGGCGAGTTGGGCATGGTGAATGCGTACAGCATTATCAAGAAAATGACGGCAGAATAAGAGATAAAATATTGTTTTTACAATCCGATTTTGCCTAATAAATTGCCTAATAACCCTCCGGCCAGATTACTGCCTTCTTTTTTCGTAATCGCGCTGATCAGTCCCGGTAAAACAGCCGAAACAATGCTCTGGGCAACACCCGGATTTAAACCGGTCTTTTGTACCAAAGTGTCCAGAATGGAACTGTGCGTGTCTTTGTAAAAATCAGACTGCTGTCCGCCTGTAAATAAGCCGACCAAACTTCCGATGTCGAAATTTTTACCTAACTGACCGGTTACGCTGCTTTCCAAGCCGCTTAAAATAGAATCAGTTACCGATTTTTGTTGTTTAGCCGGAACTTGTGCATTGTTTGCTACCGCTTCCTGCAAATACTCTTTCGCTACGTTTAAAATGTTGTCTAACATGATAATTAAATTTAAAAATAAAACTTTATTGTTGAAGTATTTTTCTCATCCTTTCGCTGGCTTCCCGTACCGAAGCCGGGTCGTTGGCATCAATATCGTATTTCGATGCGGGCGGAATGACGATTGTCGTCCCTGCCGGCACATTGTTCGGGTTAGCAATGATGTTCTGATTTTCCAAATATAGATATACCCAGAATATTTTGTTCCCGTATTCTTCCAGAGCAATCACCGTCAGCATTTCACCCGGGTGAATTGTCCGCTTTTTGACGGCTACAGCCGGAGCCGGAACAGGCTTTTGTGGTTGTTCGGCCGGTTTTTCGATTTTCTTGACCGTATCGACTGTGTCGGGACGTACCAATAAGATACTTTCTGTCGGAAGAGGCAACGTATCCGTGTCCGGTTTTGTTGTTTGGTTTTTCGGTTTGGAAAAGGAATACATAATCGACTGTATTTCTTGCTTTTCCTCTTTTTCTATCGTTCGATAAAGCCAAAATACACCGCCGATGGCCAATAAAACGAGCAGCCATTTCCACGGGAAACGCCAATCTTTTCTTTTTCTCCGGTGTCTTCTTTTTTCCTGGCCGTCGTTCGCTTTGCGTATTTTTTGAAGTTCCTGGTATTGTTCAAAATTGTCAATGACCGATTGGGGAATACTATCCGACGGAACGATTGGCGAGACAGGCGGTTTTTCGATAATGATTTCCCGGTAGTTTTCGTTTTCTTCCGTGATTTCGTCCGGCATTTCCATGCTCTCAAACAAGGCAAACGGCAGGTTGATTTTTTCGGACAAGCGCGTGTCGGGTGTATAACCTATTTTATAATGTGCCGGAATTAAAACACGTTCGCCTGTGGTAACATTCACGCTTTCGCGGTTATCGACCAACACTAATTTAAACGTGCCTAAACTTTTTATTTTGACGGATTGGTCGGAAAAAATACTTTCATCAAGCGTGCGGAAAAGTTCTCTCAAAAAGATTTCCGCCTCCTTTTTTGTTATTCCGGATTTTTCGGCTAAAAGAGAAATAAGATCTTGTAGATTTTTCTTTTCATTCATGATTTAAATCCTTTTAACTTGTCTTTCAATCCATTGCTGGCTTTAAATTTAACAACCAACCGGGGCGGGACGAGCGTTTTCTTGCCTGTGGCAGGATTTACACTGATCCGTTCGTCTCGTTTATTTACTTCCCAAGTTCCGAAAGAACTTACGGTAACCGAATTATTTTCTTCCAATTCGGCGGCAATAATACCGACCGTATCTTCCAATCGCTTGCTGACTTCCGCTTTTGATAGCGTAAGTTTCTGAGATAATATTGTAACTAATTCGGTAGAATTCATAATCTAAATAAATAGGTGAAGCAAAAATAGATAATTAAATTGTACCTACCAAATCAAACGTTTGAATTCCGGTTATTTTTATCGGATAGAATGTTCCGGTAGCTAATTTTTTCTGTTTATCGACCAATACTTCGGGATCCACTTCGGGCGAATCATATTCGGTGCGGCCAATGTAAAAGTCCGTTTCCTCGCGATCTATCATGACTTTTAGTGTCTGTCCGACCTTTTTTTCGTTGATTTCGGACGCAATTTTTTCTTGCACACTCATCAACCGGTCTAACCGTTGCTGTTTCACCGAATTTTCGACATTATCTTTATAATGTATCGCCGAGTACGTGTCTTCTTCCTCCGAATAAGCAAATGCGCCCAGCCGTTCAAACCGCATCTCTTCAACAAAGCGCAACAAATCTTCAAAATCTTCGTCCGTTTCGTCCGGGTATCCGACCATCAACGTTGTGCGCAAATGAATTCCCGGCACTTCTTCGCGTATTTTTTGAAGCAGTTCGACGGTTTCCACCTTTGTGATGTTCCGTCTCATTTTTTTCAGTATCAAATCACTGCTGTGTTGCAGCGCGATGTCTAAGTACTTACAAATATTGTGCCTGTCACGCATAACCGGCAATAAATCCATCGGAAACTGCGCAGGATAAGCGTAGTGCAGGCGTATCCATTCGACACCCGCAATGTCCGAAATTTTTTCGACTAATTCGGCCAGATTGAATTTTCGATAAATATCTTTTCCGTAATACGTTAAATCTTGCGCTATCAGTTGAAATTCTTTTACTCCCTGATTAACTAATTGTTTAACTTCCGCTTCTATGTCTTCCATTCGGCGCGATTGATATTTTCCGGTAATCAACGGAATGGAACAGTAAGAACAGGTACGATTGCAGCCTTCGGCGATTTTCACATACGCATAATGTGCCGGCGTGGAAAGCAGTCGTTCGTTGGAAAATTCCGGATAATAGGATTTACCCAAATCCGAAAGCAGTTGTTTCCAGTTGAATTTTCCATAAAACTGATCCACTTCGGGAATGAGTTCGATCAGCTCGTTCAAATACCGTTCCGAGAGGCAACCCATGACGAACAGTTTTTTGATTTTCCGTGCTTTGCGGGCTTCGGCAAAACGCAAAATCGTCTGAATGGATTCTTCTTTCGCATCGTTGATAAAACCGCAGGTATTGATAACGACAATATTACCCGACGTCGTTTCCGGATCGGGAAAAACACGGTAGCCGTTCGCCGCAAATTGGCGCATCAGTAATTCGGAATCCACCAGATTTTTGGAGCAACCCAAGCTGATAATATCCACACTGTTGTTTTTCATTCGCCGCCGAATAGTGAATGGACAAATTCTTTTTTTCTGAAAATTTGCAGATCTTCCAGGCCTTCGCCGATACCAATGTATTTGACCGGGATATGTAGTTGGTCGGAAATTCCGATAACCACGCCGCCTTTAGCCGTCCCGTCTAATTTCGTAATCGCCAGCGCGGTGATTTCGGTCGCTTTGGCAAATTCCTTCGCCTGATTGTAGGCGTTTTGTCCGGTCGAGCCGTCCAATATCAATAATACTTCATGCGGGGCGTCCGGCACGACTTTCTTCATGACATTTTTGATTTTCGTCAATTCGTTCATTAAATTGACTTTGTTGTGCAAGCGTCCGGCCGTATCGACAATAACTACGTCTGCATTGTTCGCCACAGCCGATTGCAGCGTATCGTAAGCGACGGAAGCCGGGTCGGCACCCATTTTTTGCTTGACAATTTCCGTACCTACACGCTCACTCCAAATTGTCAGTTGTTCGACAGCTGCCGCCCGGAACGTATCGGCTGCGCCCAAAAATACTTTTTTCCCTGCTTTCTTGAAGTGGTATGCCAATTTTCCAATCGTCGTGGTTTTTCCCACGCCATTGACACCGACCACCATAATCACGTATGGCTTTTTGCCGGCGGGAATGGCGAAATCTTCCAGCTCTTCCACCGGATTGTCTTGCAAAAGCGAAGCGATTTCTTCACGCAAGACGGCAGTCAATTCTTCCGTATTCACATATTTTTCATGCGCGATACGGTTTTCAATGCGTTGGATGATTTTCAATGTCGTTTCTACACCGACATCGGAAGTAACCAACACTTCTTCGAGGTTATCCAGCACTTCTTCATCGACTTTCGATTTACCGGCAACGGCGCGCGTGATTTTAGAAAACACGTTTTCTTTTGTTTTGGATAAGCCTTGATCTAAATTTTCCTTTTTGTCTTTGGAAAAAAGATTAAAAATACTCATGATACGGGAATTGTTTTTTTATTGATGTGCAAATATACGAAATTTTAAAATAAAAAAATTCCTCAAAACCTGCATTTTGAGAAATCTTTTTTTTGTTGGTTCAATAATACTCGATTATTTGAAATAATCTTTTACCGCCTCGTTGGGAACCATTTCTTCTTTGAAAGTGTAAGATCCTGTTTCAGGCGATTTTACCATTTTAATCACTTTTGAATATGAACGTCCTTCGGACTTCTCGCGGTATCCCGCAACGGTTTTTTTTGCCATGGTCGATAAGTATTATTTGATTTCTTTATGCAATGTCATTTTTTTCAGGATGGGGTTGTATTTTTTCAATTCCAACCGTGCCGTCGTATTTTTCCTGTTTTTCGTGGTGATATAGCGGGAAGTTCCCGGCAGACCGCTTTCTTTGTGTTCGGTACATTCCAATATCACCTGAACTCTGTTTCCTTTCGCTTTCTTTGCCATTTTTGACAGTCTCCTCTATTTTAATCGTTTAAATAACCCTTTTCGGCTGCTTCTTTAATGGCAGCATTCAATCCGATTTTGTTGATGGTGCGCAACCCGTTTGCCGAGATTCGAAGGCTCACCCAACAATCTTGTTCTACCCAATAGAACTTTTTTCTGAACAAATTGACATCAAATTTTCTCTTTGTTCTATGGTTGGAGTGCGATACATTATTGCCCACCAATGCTTTTTTCCCGGTAATTTGACAGACTTTAGACATCTTATTGTATGTTTTATTATTTTTTCAGCCTGCAAAGGTAAATATTAATTTTTAAAGTTCAAAAGATTTTTCGGACTTTTCCTTGCCGAATAATGAATTGTCAATATTCCGGCTTGCCGGAGCTGCTGCTTGATGTCTTGTACAAGTCCCACGGGAATGTTCTTGTCGATTTTCAAGACGGCGATTTGGCTGTCGGAATTTTCTAACCGTGCAGGTATTTCGTCCAATGTAATTAAATCGGAATTTAGTTGAATAAGCATGCCGGAAGTATCGGAACTGCCCGGCTTATAGCCGACCATGACATAAGTAATGTGTGATTTTTCTTCTAATTTTTGCAACTCGGTAACGGCGGGAATATCAAACTGCGTTTGAAGAGAAACCGTGCGCATCGTTGTCAAAATCATGAAAAAAAACAAGGTCGAGAAAACCAAATCCGGCAGGGATGCGGTATTCAGCGAAGGGACTTCTCTCGTTGTAAATTGGCGGAACTTGCTCATTTTTCATCCTCTTTTAGTTCGGTTTCCGAAATTCTATACGGATAAATCGTTCGCATAGCCTCTTTTTGTTCGCCGGTCAACCGTTCAAACGAGCGGTGTAACAACTTGTGAGCGGCTTCGCGGCGCAAATCATTGTAAGCGGCTATCAATTCGCTCAAAACGGAAAGGTAGGTTTGATAATCGGCTTTCCGGTCAAATTTCAACGAAATGACGTGTTGCGAAGTAACTGCCACTTCGCCCGCTTCGGGAACGGCAACGACGGTTTTTTCGGGAAGAAAACCGGCATTATCCGGATTATCAATAAAGACCATACTCAACGGCCGGATTTTTTCTAACGAAACGACTTCGTCTTGATACAGAATTTGATTGTCGGCGGTTATCGTAAAAACAAGAAGATTTCGATCCTGAATATCCATGCGTTTTTTCAGCGCATTTTCGATTTCGGGGACGTTCATTTTGCGGTAAATGCCTGTTTTGGAATCGAACGAACTCGTAATCAGGAAAAAAATCAACAGCAGAAAGGCGATGTCGGCCATTGAACTCGAATTGATTTGCGGTATTTTGCGCTTGCGGTGTAGCATTGAATTTAGCGGTGTTTTTTCTTGTACTTGATAATCAAATCCAAAATCCCAATCGAATCGTCTTCCATTCCATTGATAAGGCCTTCCATTTTATTCAGTATAAAATTGTAAAAGACTTGCAAAATCAATGCAACAATCAATCCGCCGACCGTTGTAATCAACGCAACTTTCATTCCGCCCGCCACAATCGTAGGATTAATATCACCATACAGTTGGATATTGTCGAACGACTGAATCATGCCGATCACCGTCCCCAAAAAACCGAGGCTGGGTGCAATCGCAATAAACAGTGTAATCCACGAGAGATTTTTTTCCATCAAACCGACCTGTACGCTTCCGTAAGAAACAATCGATTTTTCAATGACATCGACCTCTTCGTTTATGCGGTCTAACGCCTGATAACAGATAGAAGCGACCGGTCCACGCGTGTTTCGCGCAATTGTTTTGGCTTCTTCCCAATCATTTTTATTCAGTTGATTTTCTATTTCGGACAAAAACTTTTTGGTGTTGATTTTTGCCAAACTCAAATAAATAATGCGTTCGAGGCAGAAAGCCAGGCCAATGACCAGCGTCAAAGCAATAATGCTCATAAAAGCCACCCCGCCTGCGACGAATTTTACTTTAATGGCTTGAAAAATATTGACATCGCCAATAACCGGGTCTTCTATTTGCAAACCGGTAGCCGGGATAGTATCCTGAGCAATGGAAAACAGCGGAAAAAATCCGAATAAAATAAAAAACAGCAGTATTATCGTCAGAAACCGTTTCATGATTGCTATATTAACTAAGGAGAGTGGAGCATACGAGGATCGAACTCGTCACCTTTAGACTGCCAGTCTAACGCTCTAGCCAGATGAGCTAATGCCCCTGCAATTTTAAATCGGGTACAAAGATAATACTTTTCTTGTAATTATTCGCATTACTTGTAAAAGTAAATGTATATTTAAGTCAGAGTTTAACTGCTACCAATTCCTTGCCTAATTGGTGCATTGTGTGTTCAATTTTTCTAATCTGCGTGTCGGAAATATAGGTTTTACCTGTTTTGTATTGACGCATCAGAGAAGAATTGATCCCTGCTTTTTTTGCAAATAGAGAAATATTTATCCAATTGTAATAATTAAACATGGAAGCGATATCGTACTTGTATACAAATTCGATACCTTTCAATTCGTCGGGTAATTCGATTCCGTCTTCTTTATAAAATTTCACAATTTCGTGAAATGAGTTTTCAAAATCGGCTTTTGCTTCTTCTACCGTGTCGCCGGAGCCGATAATGGTACTGTTTATGTCGGGCGTAAAAATACCGTAAGTACCATCTTTCCCTTTTTCAATCAATGCTGTTGTTATCATGATGTATTTGTTTTTTTAACAGACAAAGTTTAAAATCCTATCTACCTTTTTAGTTTATAAAATAATCCCGGCTTTACTTCCTGTGAATCATGCCGCTCAATCTCAATCGGATAATCTTTGTCGGGATGCCGGTAAATATCGTGTCGACCACCTCTCCTGTAAAGATACCAACCTTTTCTTTTTGCAATTTTTCTTAGTTCTGACCATTTCATTTAATTTGGTTTTTTAATTACGATACAAATATATAGCATATCTGTTATATGTGCAAATATTTGGAGACTATATTTCAAATGTCTAACAAAGTTAGCAGATTTCCTCAAAAACTAACTACATTTGCAGATAAAATTTACCATGATTAAAGAAAAAATAATTTTAGGAATTGACCCCGGAACGACCATCATGGGATACGGCTTGATTAAAATCACCGACAATAAGCCCTGTTTGCTGGCTATGGGCGTTTTGGTATTGAATAAATACGACGACCACTACCTGCGTTTGCGGCGTATTTTTGAACGAACTATCAGTTTGATCGACGAATTTCTTCCCGACGAATTGGCTATCGAATCGCCTTTTTTCGGAAAAAATGTGCAAAGTATGCTGAAATTGGGACGTGGGCAGGGCGTGGCGATGGCAGCCGCTTTGTCGCGCGATATTCCGATTTTTGAATATGCCCCCTTAAAAATAAAAATGGCGATTACAGGCAACGGAAAGGCAGCCAAAGAACAAGTGGCTTATATGTTGCAGCGATATTTAAAAATTCCCGACGAAAATATGCTGCCTCAAATGGACGCTACCGATGGTTTGGCAGCCGCTTTGTGCCATTTTTTCCAGAGCAATCGCCCGCAAACGGATAAACCCTACACAAGTTGGAAAGACTTTGTCAATAAAAATGAAAAGCGGGTGAAAAAATAAAAATAAAAACGTATATTTGTCCCATTCAATAAAAAATGTCATGAAAAAGTATTTGAAATTCGTTGTTTTATTCACATTATTAACAGGTATTATGCCGAAGTTAGCAGCACAGGAAACGAGAAAAATCAGTCGGTTGGAGATTTTCAACATCGAAACAGGTGAGCGTACGCTCCTGCGTGAATTTCCCTACACCATCGAAGCACCCAACTGGACGAACGATGGTAAGTTTCTGATTTACAACACAAAAGGGAAAATTTATAAACTGGATATTCAAAATCCCGGAAAGGAAGAAGAAATCCCAAGCGGATTTGCCGTACATTGTAATAATGACCATGTGCTTTCCGCCTCGGGCACGCGGATTGCCGTCAGCCATCATACGGAAGAAGACGGTCAGTCGCGGATTTATGTTTTGCCTTTTTCGAACGGAAATCCGACACTGATTACGGCACTCGGGCCGAGTTATTTGCATGGTTGGTCGCCCGACGAAAAAACGCTGGCTTACTGCGCCGGCCGGAAAGGCAATTATGATATTTATTCCATTCCGGCAGAGGGCGGGGTAGAAACCCGCCTGACGACTTCCGAAAGTTTGGACGATGGCCCTGAATTTTCGCCCTGCGGAAAATACATCTGGTTCAATTCCACGCGAAGCGGCCTGATGCAGGTATGGCGCATGAACGTCGATGGCTCGGAACAAACGCAAATCACGTTTGAAACCGAACGCAACGCCTGGTTTCCGCATGTTTCGCCCGATGGCGAAAAAGTGGTGTATATCACTTACAAGGCCGGCGATGTTTCGCCCGATGCTCACCCGCCCGGAAAAAACGTCGAACTGCGCCTGATGTCGTCGAAAGGCGGAGAAGCGCGGACGTTGGTGCAATTGTTTGGCGGACAAGGAACGATTAATGTCAATTCGTGGTCGCCCGACAGCAAGTGTTTTGCCTTTGTATCGTACATTGGCGAATAACCGTTTTTTAATGCAAACCATAAAATGAAGCAACTCGGACTAATCAAAAATGACTCTTGGCTTGAGCCTTACCGCCCGGCCATCGAGGGACGTTATCATTATTTTCTTCAAAAGAAAAAGGAACTGACGCAAAACGGAAAAATCACGTTGAGCGATTTTGCTTCCGGTCATTTGTATTTTGGTTTGCATCACACGGCCGGCGGTTGGGTGTTTCGCGAGTGGGCACCGAACGCGACGGCGATTTATTTGACCGGCGATTTCAACGCTTGGCAGGAACGTGCCGAATATCAGTTTCAACGGCTCGAAAACGGCGTTTGGGAACTTCATTTGCCGGCAGATGCGTTACATCACCGTGATTTGTATAAATTAAAAGTATTTTGGCACGGTGGTTTCGGCGAACGCATTCCTGCGTATGTGCAGCGGGTTGTCCAAGACGAAAAAACCTACATTTTCAGTGCGCAGGTGTGGAAGCCTGAAAATCCGTATCTGTTTCAAACAGAAAAGTTTAAGGCAAATACTGAGCCGTTGTTGATTTACGAAGCGCATATCGGAATGGCAACGAGCGAAGAAAAAGTCGGCACATACAAAGAATTTACGCAAACCGTTCTTCCGCGCATAAAGGCAGACGGTTACAATGCGGTGCAACTCATGGCGATACAGGAACATCCTTATTACGGCTCGTTCGGCTACCACGTTTCCAGTTTTTTTGCGGCTTCTTCGCGTTTCGGCACACCCGATGATTTGAAGGAATTGATTGACACGGCGCACGCTTTGGGCATTGCTGTGATTATGGATATTGTGCATTCGCATGCAGTAAAAAACGAGGTGGAAGGATTGGGGCGTTTCGACGGTTCTTATCACCAATATTTTCACACAGGGATTAGGAGAGAGCATCCCGCTTGGGATTCGCTCTGTTTCGATTACGGAAAAAACGAAGTATTGCATTTTTTGCTGTCGAATTGCCGTTTTTGGTTGGAAGAATACCGTTTTGACGGCTTCCGTTTCGACGGTGTAACCTCGATGTTGTACCGCAGTCATGGTTTGGGTGAAGCCTTTGGCAGTTATGCCGATTATTATAATGTCAATCAGGATGGCGATGCAATTTGCTACCTCACGCTGGCCAATCAATTAATTCACGAAGTGAATAAACAGGCAATTACGATTGCCGAAGAAGTCAGCGGAATGCCCGGTTTGGCGGTTTCGACGGCGCAAGGCGGTTACGGTTTCGACTACCGGATGGCCATGAACATTCCCGATTATTGGATCAAAATAATTAAGGAAAAGAAAGACCAGGATTGGCCGGTATCGGGTATTTGGTGGGAAACGACTAATCGGCGTGCCGACGAAAAAACCATTAGTTACGCCGAAAGCCACGATCAAGCCTTGGTAGGCGATAAAACGATTATTTTCCGTTTGATCGACGCTGAGATGTATTGGCACATGCAGGTTGGCGACAACCATTTGCTGGTAGATAGAGGAATCGCCTTGCATAAGATGATACGCTTAGTAACGGCGAGCACCATCAACGGCGGCTATCTCAATTTTATGGGCAACGAATTCGGTCATCCCGAATGGATTGATTTTCCACGTCAAAACAACGGTTGGTCGTATAAATACGCTCGCCGGCAGTGGAATTTAGTCGATAATCCCGATTTGAAATACAAATACTTGGGCTATTTTGACAAAGCGATGATTCATTTGATTGGCGGAATAAAACATTTTCAGTTGTCTCCCGTACAAAAAGTCTGGGATAACGAAGGCGACCAGATTTTGGCTTTCCGGCGCGGAGAGTTGGTCTTTGTGTTCAATTTTAATCCGGTTAAATCCTTCACCGGTTATGGATTTTTAGTTCCTCCGGGAAAATATCATGTTGTTTTAAACACAGACGCAACCGCATTCGGTGGTTTCGGCCTTTTGGACGATTCGATCGAACATTTTACCATTCCCGATCCGCTGTATGAAAAAGAAAATAAGGCTTGGTTAAAATTATATTTGCCGGCACGAACAGCAATAGTGCTTTGGCACACTGTTTGCTAATACCTTTCTCGTAATAAATTTGTGATGCGAATAATTCTTAAAAATAGTGTGATTTATGTTGTATAACATATAAAATTATTTTAAAAAATGCAAAATAATATAATACACACACACATTACTCACCTGGCGGTTTAACAAAAATTCACGCGTTATGTGCCTTATAACGCGTCTTTTTTCTCGCGCGCGTAATATAAAAAAAATATTTTTAATACGCAACAATCCCGAAGGCGTTTTCACCCCCCAGCCCCCTAAAGGGGGAGAAAAAGCCCTTGCAAAATTGTGCGCTGCCACTCCCTCCCCTGAAGGGGAGGGATGGGGTGGGGTTTTCTTCAACTCATAACTTATAATTCATAACTCAATAAACATGCGAATATCTAAATTTTTGACATTATTTTTTCTATTTCTTCCCTTGTGTGCCTTTGCCCAATGGGAAGTAGAACAACGAATGCCGTTTTCTGTAGAGACGCGGCATGCCACGTCTCTACAATCCGGCATGGATTTTCTACAACCAAACGATCTGTTTTATCGCGACAATCTTATGTTGTCTCGCGATTTTTCATCATTCAATCCTTCTGGCGATTTCCTGACCAATCTCTTCGGTAGTTCTTATTTGGAAACCGGTCTTTCCACCGACGACGGACACCGTGACCACTTGGCCATTTCGTCCATTCCGCTGGGAAACGGAGTTTGGTTCTTGCTGATTATTTCAGTGCTTTATCTAACAATTTTATTGACTAAAAAACATTTGCTCAAAATGAAAACAACGATATACCCCTCTAAATCTCCCCTGAAGGGGAGACTTTGGTTGACGCACAACGTTGAAAGTCCGCAGGCTCTCAAAGCCCCCTTCAGGGGGTTGGGGGGTAAACTATTCCTGTTTTTCCTGTTTTTATTTGGAAATGCGGCCTATGCCCAACTACCCTTAAAAGCCATACCAGACAATACCTTTGTACCTCCCGGAACAACAACGGCTGTCAATCTGGATATTTTACGCAACGATGAATTGGGTGCATGTTCTAAAAGCACTATTGTTGTCCAACTGTTTGACAACACCGGAACATTGCAAACGGCTTTAACAACAGCCGGAAATGCAACCGTTACAATCAATGCAGACAATACGATAGCCTATACGCCCGACCCTGCTTTTGTCGGACAGGACAGTCTGCGATACAAAATCAAGTGTAACGATAAATTCTCACCTGATTCGGTATTGGTATTGATTAATGTAACGGATCAACCGGAAAATATTGCAGATAATTCTTGTGCTGTATCTCCGATTCCGATCGAGTGGAAAATCAAACAATTAGCACAGTCGGTCGATACGATGAATATTGGATTTACTCCTCTGCTGGGCGATGTAGATGGTGATGGAAAAATAGAAATTGTTACAATGAAATTTACTACCGAATCCAATGTTAACAGAATATTAGTTTATGCTTATGACGAAGCACAAAATCCGAAATTATACCGAAAATACATCATCCCTATACCTAATGTTAACGTATCAGGAAATACTCTCTGTATCAATAAAATAGATGGAGACGCTTATCCCTCTATCTTTCTTACTACGAATAATAATGCTATTTCAACAGCGGCCAATGCCCGCTACTTATATAAATATACTTTCGACGGCGCTGATTTTGTACAGCAATGGCGCATACAATACAGTACGAATGATACTTATGCCTCTTGTCAGCCTTTGGTCGCCGATTTTATGGGTAGCGGACGTGCGCAGGTAGCCGTTTATGATAAAATTTATGATGCCCGCACAGGTACGCTCTTGGTTAATGGCGGTTTTTTAGGAACAACGGGTTATAATTTCGGAATTTGGTCGCATAATGGTGGTGGAGGTGTCTCATATAGTTATACAAGCTGGGCTGTTGCCGATATTGATAATGACGGAATATTGGAAATTGTGGCAGGTAATTGTGTTTATAAAGTCAATATTATTAATCCAAATACAAACGACCCCGGCAATACTTACACTCTATTTTCTACTTCTGATCCTGCCGGCGTAGGTAACGGAATGGTTGCTCTTGCCGACATGGACGGAGACGGTTTGTTGGACGTCGTTACTACTTGGCGTGGTACGACAGCTGCGTCAGGAAGGATGGCCGTTTACAATCCACGTACAGGGACATTATTGTCTCAAATCATTACAAATATACCTATATACTCGTCAGGGGGAGTTAACTGTGGACCTGCAGTTCCGTTCATAGGTGATATAACCGGAAATAATAAACCGGATATTGCATTTGTAGCGGCAAACATCATGTTGGCCTACAAATACGACGCAACTCAAGCGATTAGTAGCCGGCTTTCCCAATTATGGAATTATCCGATTAATGATGCTTCTGCTTCCACCGGTTTAAGTATCTTTGATTTCAATCAGGATGGTATTGCTGAAATTGTTTATCGTGATGAAGTCAATTTACGGATTATTAACGGCAGTTTGAGAAGCCATTTTACAGGCAATGATACAACTGCTGTATATAACTTGGCAACGATAGGTAATGTGTTTAATACGACGATAGCTGAATATCCCACTATTGGAGATATTAATGGAGACGGACAGGCAGAGATTGTTACTTCCGGTAGGCCAACAACGATGGCTGTTAATGGGTGGGCAGGCCCTCTTCAGATTTTTTCATCTGCCGATCCTGCTAATTTTCCCTGGGCATCTGCCCGTCCGGTTTGGGACAGGTATCATTACAACCCTGTGTATGTGAACAATGATTTGACTATTCCTGCCCACCCGCTTAATCCCGCTACTTCATTCGTGGATCAGGACGGCAATTATCATCAGCCGTATAATAACTTTTTACAACAAGCCACTTTGTTGAATGATGAAGGTAAAATGCTTCGCTTGGGGCCTGATTTGGCCTTCGACAAAACCGAAGGTGATTATGAAAGCGGAACATCAGGGCCACAGACCGGCGTTCATTATGCAACGGTCAATGTCAATGATTTGCAAGTAACCG